>CAZNDF010000008.1:193-16905 GCA_964571775.1 uncultured Gammaproteobacteria bacterium
ACTGGATGACTACTGGCGATCCCCTTCGCTGGCTTCAATCCAATATTGTTATGGCCCTAAAAGAACCAAAATTCCACGACGATTTAGTTAAATTCATTAAAAATATAGAAAATATTTAATTTCGCAGTCATAATTTTTTGACGAACTTCAACGTGGGTGACCACATTGACTGAGGCAAAAAATTAGTGACAAGGAATTCAAAATTAAAATATAAAATTTTATGATTTCCAAATGTGTTATTGCTGCTGCTGGTCGAGGTACTCGTTTTCTTCCTGTAGTTAAATCCTATCCTAAAGAATTAGTTCCTATTCTCTCTAAACCAAATATTCAGTATTTAATTGAAGAAGCTATTGGAGCTGGCATAACTGAAATTGCTATTGTTCATCGATCAGGAGAAAATTCTATTGAAAAATACTTTACTCCTGATGCTGATTTGGAAAAATATTTAACTGAGAACAATAAACTTGAATACTTAGATAGTTTAAAAGCTATTTGGTCTAAAGCTAAACTTACTTTTATTCCTCAACCCAGTAATCTACCGTATGGCAATGGGTCTCCAGTTCTAGCTGCTAAAGAATTTATTGGCCAGGATGATTTTGTTTACATGTTTGGCGATGATCTCACTGTCGAACCAGTTGCTGGCCAATTTTTAACCAAAATGCTGGCTACTTTTAATCAATACTCCCCAGCTTCAGTCATTGCCGTCAAAGATGTTGGCAAAGAAGAAATTTCTCGTTATGGTTCTGCTCAATACATAGAAGATCCCAACTATCCTCATCGTATTTCAGCCATGCTCGAAAAACTACCCGCTGATCAGGCTCCATCAACCTTTGGACAAGGTGGCCGTTTCGTTATTTCCAACAAAGTTATTTCTATTCTTGAAAATCAATCAACTGGACTAGGCAATGAACTTTGGTTAGCTGATGCTCAAAACAATATGGCCAAAAATGATATTGTCCTCACCCAAGCTTTTGAAGGCGAAGAAGACTGGATGACTACTGGCGATCCCCTTCGCTGGCTTCAATCCAATATTGTTATGGCTATCCAAAATCCTAAGTACCAATCAGATATGTCCAAATTTCTCAATTTTCTAAGATCTAAAATCTAAGACCTATCATCTAATTACGTCCTATAATCTTGACTTCTAGCCACTTTTACGATATAACTCCCTTGATATTCAAATTGGTTGAATTTTCTAGCTTTTGCGCTAAATAATTTTTTAACCAGAACCCTAACAATTTGTCAGTTAAATTCCTACCCTATGGGTATTGATATAAAATCTAACAATCTTTGGCAAACAACACTAATCCCTGAAAAGGAGGAGAATGTATGAAGAAGAAAAATAACCAGGTGGTTGCCAAGGTTCTCCTTTGGGGAGCCAGTCTATTAATTGCTCTTGCTTTAATTAGCGGAGTCATTATACTCACCACCAACATAACCCCCAAACGAAATAACATCAACATTCCCAAACCAGGCCCCAGGATTCCACCCGTCACAATAATGACTACTGCCTTCGTCTCGACTACCCCCGACCCTACTCCAGCCCCAGCCCCACCCCCAACAATGCCAACCCCAAAAATACCAAAAATTAGCTGACAAAAATACCGGATGTGTTGTAGACACAAGTCTATACTAAAACAACACATCCGGTACCAATTTCACAACAAACTATCCTATAATCTTGACAAGATTACATTTATCTGTTATAATTCCCCCGATACTGAAAAAGTATCAAACCTTAACAAAGTAAAACTAATTAAATCAGGACACCGCGTTCTGAATAAAAGTTTTACAGTACGTTAAAAATTTGTAGAAGTTAATTAGAATTATTCGAAACAGGATAAGTCCGATACTTGGGAATTGATACTTTAGTTTCCAGATATCGGATTTACCCTGAAAGGGATAAGTCTAGAACACGTCTGAGGTGGGCAGCATTATGCAGGACCGCTCAGACAAATAGGAGGATGCCCCATGGCTAGGTATTTCAGAAGGTGCCCGAACAAGGACTGCCAGAGGATCAAGGAAACAGGTAAAGCGTACCAGACCGAAGCAAAGGATCATCTCCGTTGCCCGATCTGCGACACCGAATTGCCGCCCTATGACCCAACGAAGGCCACTTCCCCGAAGGCTCCCAAGACCAAGAAAATTGAGGAGGAAAAGACCATGAAGGAAACCACAACGAAGAAGATCAACCCCTGGTGGCTCCTTGCAGTCGCAGTTGCGATCGCTCTGATCACCTGGTGGGTGGTTAGCAACGAAAACAACAAGGCTCAGCAGGCCGAGCGCATTGCTTATCTCGAAGCGACAGTCGCCCAGCAGGCCGAGAATCCCGCTACCGCCTACGTTCCTACCGGAACAACCAAAGAACAGGCCGATGCTGCCGCTATGGCTGCTGCATCCGTCAACTACGATGGGTGGTCCGCCGGCGAAACCAAAGACCTTCAGCCCGGTTGGTCTGCCCGCGGTGACGTAACAGTCAATGGAACCAAGTACTACGACGAAGGTGGCGTCAATGAAGCTACTGTAGTCGTAAACCGCTCCAGCTCCCCTGTCAGGGTTTACTCCCAATGGGAGGCAGGTGAAGTCGAGCTTCTCGATTACACCAATCGCGACATGGCCAAGCAAGAGTTTGACCGCGGCGGTGACTATGACGCTTCATCCGTAAGGATAGTGGAAATCACCGATAACGAAATCGTGGAAACCTGGTATAGGTATAAGAGTGGCGTTGTCACTCTCACCAAAACCTTGGTTCACGACCGCTAACCCACTCTTTTCTCTAACTTCTACAAACGACCGACCGATTAGGGCCGAGTATGTGCGCTTTTGCGTGTTGTATAAAATTGTGATTCATTCACAAACAATAAAACAACATTCACTAGCACAAACACATACCCGGCCCTTTCCCTTTTTATAGACTCTTTATCAAAAAAATTTTCCTCTGATTAGGTAATTGATATTCTTTCAAAATCTCAAAACTATCTATATTTCTCCAAAACCATTCCCTCATCCAATTAATCGATTTTAAATTAACTGTATAAAACGGTGCTGCCTCATAATCCCTTTCTGGAACCAAAAAATAATTATATTTTTCCACAACACCCCGAGCTTTTTCATCAGAATCAAACTGAATTCCCATACCAAGAGAATTTATCATCTGGCCTTGACCTAATTTTAATAATCCATATAAGTTCAAGTTATTATCATTAATTTCTTCTGTATTTACCAAAGTTAAAACCCTAATTTCCTCCGACCTGCTAAAAGGTTTTAAATCATCTAATATTTCTTCATTTGGCCATTTATCGATATAAACTTGACGAACCGGATAATCATCAAAACCCACCCAATCAACACCTCCCAACATTGGTAAAGCCGTACTAATTATCATTGGTTTTTTAATCGGCCAACCAAAACCATTTTCTATAAAATTAAAACTCATCCATCCCAAAATTAATATCAAAACAATTTTACCCACCACTTTACTTTTCAAAATAAGTCTATTTATTCCCCAAGCTATCCAGATTGCCACTAATGGCAAAATTGGTAAAGTAAATCTAAAATCCTTATTTTTAATTATCGTAAATATCACATAAACTGACAAAAACAAAAACACCATTAACCAATTATTTTTATTCTTCTTTGGTAAAAAAAATCCCAAAAATACTGCCAAAAGAGAAACCGTTGGCCCAATCTGATGCAATATCATCAGCTTTAAATAATGGATCCAAGTTTGCCATTCCATTAAATTCATTGGATCAGTCAAAACCTCTCCTTGTCCTGCCAAACCTGTTAAATACTCATAAATTGCTGACCAATTCCCTACCCACCACCACCCTACTGCCAAAAAATAAGCCAAGCCACCAATTACTAATTTAACTAAAATATCAATATTTTTAAAACTTTTAATTATCAAAATTACCACGACTGGAACAAAGTATAAAAACCCATTAAGTTTAGTTAAACTAGCCAAAACCAACATTAGCCACGCCATCCAAGATTCCTTTTTGTTCATCAGATTATTCGACTTTATTCCAAAATACCATCCCCAAATCACCCAAGTTAACAAAGGTAAATCCAACAACATATTTCTAGAAATATCACCTAATACCGGGAAAAGAGAAAAAATAATTGCCGCCAGTAAAGCTACTTTCTCGTCCTTTGATAATTGCTCAGCCAATTTATAAACTCCAACAATCGCCCCACCAAAAAATAAAGTATTTAAAAAAGTTAAACCATCAATGTTGAGACTAAACACTAATCCATACAGACCTCCAACAATGTAAATTAATGGTGGATACCCCCAAAATAAATTCATTAAATTCCACCAACCATCATTGAAATTACCACTAGCCCACCGACTAAACCAAACTATTGATTTAAGATGAGCTGCTTGATCCCACGCCGGAGGTAATTTATCTATATACAACCAAAACAAATTTACCAATACCAACAATAATATCCATATTCCCAAAACTAATTTAATCGATTTATTTTTCATCCTACATTATTCTCCCAGAGAAACTAATTTAGTATAAACTATTAATAGTGAAAAAGATTTTCTCGTCACCATTTTTATTCCCTTTAATTCTGTTTCTTTTAACTGGTTTTATCTGTTTTCTTAATTACACTCCCAATACTTTTCTTACTGGCTGGGACACTCTTCATCCAGAGCTCAATTTCTCCCTTAACTTTCAACGCCTTTTAAATCTGTGGCACAGCGAACAAGGATTAGGGGCCATCCCTGCCCACGCCCAGATAGCCGACATTCCCCGAGTCTTTATTCTTTATTTACTTCACTTTATTCTCCCTCTCAACTTTCTTCGTTATAGTTATATTTTTCTTTGTTTTATTCTTGGACCGCTAGGTATCTATTTTTTAATAAAATTTATTCTTCAACAAAAAAAATACCCCAACTTAATTGCCTTTCTAACTGCTCTCTTCTATATCTTCAATCTTTCTACTGTCCAACAATTTTATGTTCCTTTTGAAATGTTTCCTACCCAATGGGCCTTTTTACCTTGGATTCTTTTATTTTCCTTTAAATATCTTCATCGGTCAAAAAAAACCGATCTAGTCATTTTCACCATTTTTACTGTTTTTGCCGCCCCACAAGCATATGCTTCCCAACTCTGGTACGCCTTCTTTGTTATTTATTCTTCCTTTCTTTTAATCTTTTCTTTTTTTCAAAAAAACCACTTCAAAAAAACCTTAATTTTAATCATTTTTACTTTATTACTAAATGCTTTTTGGCTTATTCCTAATTTGTTTTATATTTTTTCATCTTCATCTGCCCCACTAGAAAACCGTGACAACCGACTTTATTCTCAAGAATATCTTCTTAAAAACCGCCAAAATGGCAATCTTGCTGATTCTGCTATCATCAAAGGTTTTTATCTCGATTGGTCAGCCTTTGATTTTTCCAACAACACTTTTGGTAATCTTATGCCTGAATGGCAAAAACATTTGAATTCACCTATTGTTCGAGGAGTTGGTTATTTGTTTTTTATCTCCAGCCTCACCGGACTTTTAATTTCTTTTTTCAAAAAAGACAAAATTTTTATCAGCCTTTCACCTTTCTTTATTATTCCATTTATCTTACTTACCAACCAACTCCCTCCATTTTCATTTTTGTTTGATTTCCTTATCAGCAATTCTACTATCAGAGAATCATTCCGTTTTATTTTTACTAAACTTTCAACCCTTCTACTTTTTGGTTTTGCCATTTTCTTTTCCTACTTCTTAGATTTTATCTTTCAAAAAATAAAATCTATCAATACCAAAATTATTATTTCTTTTGTAATCACCACTTCTCTAATTATTTATTCATTCCCCGTATTCCAAGGCAGACTTATTTCACCAATAGTTCGTCAAAATATTCCTACTTCATATTTCCAATTTTGGCAATTTATGAATCAACAGGATAACGGCAGAATATTAACCCTACCACTCAATCAATCTTCTGGCTGGCAATACTACGACTGGGGATACCAAGGGTCTGGCTTTATTTGGTTTAATTTAAAACAAAACTTACTTGATCGTGATTCTGATCGTTGGAGTAACCAAAACGAACAATCTTACAAAGAATTTTTCTATAATTTATATAATCAAAACCCATCAGAATTTCTTCAATCACTCCAAAAATATCAAATTAAATACATCGTTTGGGATCAAAGCATTATCAGTCCATCTGACAAGAACAATGACCAAATTACTTTCAAATATGAGATCCAAGATCTCCTTAAAAAACTCGAAGGTCAACAATCCATAAAACTTGTTCAGCAATTTGATTCTCTTTTTGTCTACCAAACCAACATTTCCTTTGAATCCACAACCAAAATAGAAACCATCAATAATTTTGTCAATCCATCATATCAATGGGGTTATTTTGATTTTGCTTCTACTCCATATATCACCACCAATCGAACAACTGATTTTTTCCCTTTCCGCGACCTCTTATCCAAAAATCAAAAATTAGATTTATCCAAAATAGATCTAACCCAAATATCAGCAGAAAAATGGCAAATCAAGCTAAAAACCCAATCTCTCCAAGTTAAAATTCCTCCTGTCTCTTCAATTGAAAAAACCATTCCCACTTCGATTTATGTCCAACCGTCAGGAGATAAATATCAAATAACCTTTGATTTTCCCCTCCCCAAAGAATCTCTTTCATCTATCAAAACAGATTTTTCTATCGCTTCAAAATCTCCCAATCTTTATATCAACGACCAACATTTTTTTATAAACTTTCCTTTAACTCAAAAAACCTATCTCGGACAAGTTAATATCTTCACCAAAAACCAAAACTATCTTAATGACCAACCAATAGATTTCAATTTCAATGACAAAAAAACAGTCTACACCAAGAACATCCAACTAGATTCTCAAAATCTGACTTTCGATCAAGTTAAAAAGTTTAACAGTTACAATACTACCGATAGTCATTCAATTAATCTTGATCAATTACCTCAGTCTTTTGGTTATATTATTGGCTTCAAAAGCCAATATTATTCCGGCATCCCTCTTCGAATCTGTTTTAAAAATACCTACTCACTACTTTGTTCCATTGAAGATCAATTAAGTAAAAACCAAACTTCATCTTGGGATTATTTTCTCATTCCGTCTACTGGTAATGATTTTGGTTATCAACTAAATATTAGCAATATTTCCTATGGCAATACTAAGTCTATTTCTAACCTAGAGAATATTGTTATTATTCCTATTCCTTTTCAATTACTAAGCCAAACAAAAACCGATCATACCAATCTTTTATCATCAAAAGTTGTTATCTTTAACGAATCTTTCAATAAAAATTGGCTCGCCTTTTATTTTGATGGCATTAAACCAGTTTTTCTCAAAAGCCATATCCTCGCTAATAATTGGGCTAATGCTTGGGAAATTCCATCATCCTATGATCAACAATCAACAATCTACACCATATTCTGGCCCCAAATTTTTGAATATCTCGGTCTAATTATCACCACCACCACCCTAATCCTAGTTTTCAAAAAATCAAATAAAATTTCGAAGTAATCATTTTTTAAGAGTATCCAACGTGCGCCGCACACTTGGCCGACTTTTAAAAAATCGGTTACGAGAAATTTTATTTCAAAATTATAAATCATGTAGAGACACACTATAAGTGCGTCTCTACATTTTGACCAAATGAAAAACTGATAAACTGACTAACTTTTTATTATCGTGGCAATTCTGTTTCCTAATTCTTCAAACTCTTTTTCTTTCCAACCTTTAGTGGTCATAGCTGGAGTTCCAATTCTAATTCCTGATGGTCTTAATGGACTCCCTTCCTCATGCGGAATAGTATTAGCATTACAAACAATTCCATTTTCTTCCAGTTTTGTAGCCATCTCTTTACCTCTTTCTTTACCCACATCTACCACCATCAAATGATTCTCAGTTCCAAACACTCTCAGCCCATTTTTCTTTAACGTTTCCGCTAACACACTTGCATTTTTAACCACCTGTTTAGCATAATCTTTAAATTCTTGAGTGTCCGCTTCCGCAAAAGCCACCGCTAATGCCCCAATATTATTTTCATGAGGCCCACCCTGCATCCCTGGGAACACTGCTTTATCAATCTTCTCGGACAACTTAATGTCTTTCTCTAATCCTTTCTTAGTAACCCCAATAAACGCTCCCCGTGGCCCCCTTAAGCTCTTATGAGTCGTACTCATAACTAAATGCACATGATCCACCGGACTTGGGTGAACTCCACCCACAATCAATCCGATGATGTGTGACACATCGGCCACCAACCAAGCACCAACTTTATCAGCAATTTCTCCAAACCTTTTGAAATCCAAAATATACGGATAAGCTGTTGTTCCTGCCATAATCATTTTTGGCTTTTCCCTCAACACTAATTCCTCCAATTTATCATAATCAATTCGACCATCTTCTTCTACGTTATATTGAACACTTTCGAAAAATTTCCCCGAGAAAGTAATCTTTGGATGACCATGAGTCAAATGCCCCCCGGCGGATAATTTTAAACCACAAATTTTATCCCCTCTTTCCAATAATGCCATCTGGATGGCACTATTAGCTGGACTACCAGAATAAGGTTGCACATTTAAGTGTTCTACTCTTAAAAGCTTTTTACCTCTTTCAATGGCTAAATTTTCAATTTCATCAATAAATTTATTTCCTTGGTAATATCTTTTCCCTGGATAACCTTCAGCGTATTTATTAGTTAAACAACTACCTAGAACCATTTGCACTTCTTCTGAAGCAAAATTTTCACTTGGGATCAAAGAAACTACATTGTTTTGTCTTTCTTCTTCTTTTTTAATTAAATTCCTTATTTGATTATCGATCATAAAAATATACATAAAACTTATAACTCAAAACCAGCTTCCCAAATTTTTATATCATGAACACATTCTACAATATTTTTCTTTTTTCTTCCCATTTAAATAAGCCACCCAAGGACTTCTCATTATGGACATTATCAATTATTTTACTCAGAAGAGAATCCAAGGAAACTACTTTCATCTTTTTTATTTTCTTCTCTTTTGGAATTGGCACTGAATCTAACAAAATTACTCTATCAGCACTACATTCATTTAGTCTTAATGCTGCTTCTCCATTTAACAAAGCATGAGTGGCACAAATCACAATGTCTTTCGCCCCAAACTCCTTCACTGTGTTGGCCGCTCCGCAAATTGAACCACCAGTATCGATGATATCATCAATTAAAATTGCTGTTTTTCCTTTTACATCACCCACCAAATGAGCCACTTCACACTTGTTATGTTCCTTTCTTATTTTATCAATAATTGCAATCGGCGCCCCCAATAAATCAGCTAACTTATTAGCTCTTTTCACTCCACCAACATCTGGCGAAACTACTACAATGTCTTTATACTTCTCTTTTAAAATTTCTTTAGCCATCAATGGATATCCTACTAAATGATCTACTGGAATATCATAAAATCCCTGAATTTGATCAGCGTGTAAATCCACTGTTATTAAACGATCAACCCCTGCTTTTGTTATTAAATTAGCTACTAATTTAGCTGTTATTGGTTCGTGAGACTGAGTTCTTCTGTCCTGTCTAGAATATGCCAATTGAGGACAAATTAAATTAATTCTCCGGGCCGAGGACCTTCGTAAAGCATCTACTAAAATCAAAGTTTCCATCAAAGAATCATTTACTAATTCCCCCATAGTTTGGATAATAAAAATATCATCACCACGAACCTTCTTCTCTACTCGAACATAAGTCTCACCATTAGCAAACTTTTTTATTATAGTTGGAGTCAATGGTATCTTTAATTTTTTACTAATTCTATTAGCTAATTCCGGGTGCGAACTTCCGGCAATCAATTGAATACCATTCATATTACTCTCCTATCAAACAATATTAATTTTTAAAAAACCTAACTCTTTAAGTTTATTCCAAATAATTTCATGAATCTCCTCTTTTGGCAAAAGTTTACGGTCTCGACAACAATCAATTATTATCCATCTATCCGGTTCTTTTTGAGCCATTTTTTCATATTCTTTGGCTGTTTCCATTTGATGATTAAAATTTGCCTCTGCCTGGTCCATCACCTCTTGACCAGTATAATTCCTTTTGGCTTTTTTTAAGATATTTTCTCGACAAATGTCTGGTTCCACCGACATTACCAGTACCAAATCTGGCTTAACAATTCCCATTTGGTTATAACCTGCCTCCCAAAGCCACTCAGCATATTCTTCCCGTTTATCCTCCGGTCTTTTGGCTATTTGATGAACATTAGCAGTGAAGTATCTATTTGATACCACCATTTTTCCTTCTTCCAACGCTGGAGAAATTATTTTTTTACTTCCATCAGCCTCATCCAACATATAAGGCAGTACTGCCAAATAAGGACTAATAGTAAATAATTCCCCAAAATCTCCCGTTAATAACCTTCCAACCTGTTTTCCCCAAAAACTTGTTTCGTAATGAGGATAATCATCGGTAACCAAATCAATTCTTTCACTCTTCAACCTTTCCACTAATAATTCTGTCTGAGTTCCTTTACCTGAACCATCAATACCCTCTATTACAACGAATTTTCCCTTATTCATTTTCTTTTAATTTCGATCCTTTAATTGTTTTCCATAAACCACATGACATCTTTCCTTGGTCACACATTTTTTCTGATAAACATGGCGGCCCCGCATTTTCAAAAATATTAGGTGCCACTTCTTTTACCAAATCCAGCATTTGTTTAGCAATCTCTCTAATTTCCCATTGAGCCCGAACACACGACCTTACACTAAAAAAATGAAGTAACTCTCGGGCATTCATTGTCATTACTATTTTTACTTGAACTGATTGTGGTTGACAAAAACGAGCATCTTCAGCTGCCATACCTGCATCAATTAATTCATTGTAAAGATCTTGTGAATTATCTAAATGTTTTAAATATTTTTCCAAAAGATTTTTATCTGCCATCGTTTTTATCTTTGGTGGCACTCTATAAGCCGCATCTCCCCGCTTTACATACCGACCTGATTGAATCGAAAATGAAGCAATACGATGACGAATCAAATGGATTTCTGTTACCCGACTCACCCCATCAATGGCAAAAGTAAAAGAGGCATGTTCCAGTGTTGATGTATGACCCGAATCAATTACTTGTTTAATTAATCTTTTCTTTACTTCTTCTGTCGTTTTTTCTTTTAATTCCTTAGCTCCCACCGAAGCATAACACTGTCGAATCGCTGCCACCACATTCTGCTCCGGGTCCGAGGTATATCCCAATAATTCTACTTTAAGTTTATCTTCTCTTGCCATAACTTGTTCGCCAGCTGGCGAAATAAAAACATCAATTTTTAACTTCTGACCAAATTTAATCTTTTCTCTACCTAAAATCAATCTATCAAAACTATATCAACTCTATTTTTATTTTTTTATCTAAGCTTTAGCCGCTATTTTTTGGCCATATTTTAACAATATTTCATACCCACCAAAAAACATCCCACTATAAAACAAATCCCCAATCAAAGTATTTCTAAAAAATGGCAAAGCCATTACCAAACACTGTTGCAAACCCAATAAATTTTTTACATACATTCCACTCACTGACCACACCCCAAAGTTTGTAATCAAGAAAAACAAAACCGATGACAACAATGTTCCTCCAATAATCCATTTAAAATTATTGTGTTTCTTTAAAATTATTCCTATCACTCCTGTCAATAAAAAACTCCCATAAACAAAAGCCATCGTGTTATGAAAACCCAAAAAAATATCTGACAAAAACATTACTAATATTGGAACCAACAAAGCATATTTCTTATTAAAATAAACTCCCCCAAACAAAGCCATCGCTGCTATCGGTGTCATGTTTGGTAAATGCGGCAAAAATCGCATTACTGCTGCCATCAAAATTATCAATACTGGAATTATTATTTTTTTCATATTTTTAATAAGTTTCTATTTTCCAATCAATAATATCATCATTTTTAGTTATATAATCAGCCGAACCAACATTCGCCTGAACTCCGTTCACATAAAACGACCAAAACTCTCGTTTTTCATTATTTGCTTTTCTTCCACTTATCGAAACTACCATACCTGTTTTATCTTGTTCTACTTCAGTTTTTTCTTTCAACAAAGTCAAAGCATCTATCCCAGACCTACCATTATAATTGAAACTATCGATTCCCTTTTTGGTTGATGTTTCCAAAACAGAGTCTTTATTTTCTTTATTAAACTTCAAAAAACGATCCTTATTTTTAAGCCCGAAGAATCCTGATATAACTAAAACCAACACCAATAATATCTTTAAATAGTCTTTTTTCATAAGTCACCTACTATAATTAGTTTTCGGTCCTAAATCAATCTTTGGGTTTATTTAAGTTCAAAAACCACCGTCAATGTTTGACTCACCGTCCCTGAACCAACTTCAACCACAGCTCCAGTTCCACCCATACCATCCATCATTTTTGCACCATAAATTGGCGAATTAGAGGTACTGTTTCCTTCAATTATGTTAACTACTTTACCCACCTTTCTATCAGAAGCCTTGGCTAACATTTCAGCCTTTTCCTTAGCATCAGTCATTGCTGCTTTAAACAAATCTTTTTCTGCTTCACTGGTATCTTCAAAAGAAAAATTTGGACCATAAACATTAGTTGCCCCACTAGAAGTTAATAATGTTACTAAAGCAGAAGCTCTATCCACTTCTTTTAAAACAATCTCTACTGAGTTATTAACTCTCCATTGTCCCTTTCTCGTCCTTTGGGTTCCGTTTTCCGTATAATATTCCTCTTGTTGATATACACTTAAATTCTGTGTCTTAATATCAGTTTCACTAATTCCAAAACTCTTAACCGCTTTTACCAACTCTTCTACTTTTGTGTTCACTTCTTTGATTGCCTTATCTTTATCAGACTGAACTGAATCTACCCCCGCATTAAAAGTTGCTATTTGGTTTTTTTGAACTGATTTAGCTTCTCCTGTCACTGTTATTGTTTCCGATTGTTGCCAACTGATTTTTCCCCACCGAATCTTATCTATTGGCAAAAAGAACAAAGCCAAAAATAAAACCACTAAAACTGCCATTGATTTATTTTCTTTTACTTTCATACTATGATGATAAACAAAAATTATCCTCTAATAAATAGATCAAACAAAATCAAATAATATATCAATGTCTATCACTAACCACACAAAGGACACTTATCTCCACTGTAATAACAATTACACTGGTCGCAAAAATTCAAACCATCAATGTCACCTTCTTTAAAAGTCAAAGAACCACCATCTGAAAAAACAATCATCCCTCTCCCCAAAGAAAACTCCGCCGTTGCTATTATTCCCGGACATGCTCCACCACCATTTCTTGTCATCATTTCAAACGGAGCAAACATATAAGACTCAACCCTTCTATATAAATAATTATTAATTTCTACCTCATCAATTAATCTGTCATTCAAAATGACATCATAAATTCCAGAAAAAATTCTATTTATTAGCTCTTTTCTCGAGAATAAATCCTCTCCAAAATTATCGTAAAAATTATCCATTAGTCTATCGACTACTTCATCAATCCTCTCCTTATTAGTTTCCACCCGACTATCTTCAGCTGTCAGGTTTCTAATAAAGTCTGCCATTTTAAAATCATTGGTCAACAATGGATTCCCCAACAAATCATTAGCTGATTGAACTTCTTCTCTCCCACCAAAAGTTTTATAAATATTTTTTAGTTTCTCAAAATTATCTTTTACACAAAATCTTAAAAATTTAACCCCTTTATCCCCCTCTCTATTAATCCAAAAATCAACCACATTAAAGTTGTAACCCAACTCTGTATTCACCGGACTAAAATGAACCGATAATTTTTTACCAGAAGTTAGGCCTTTTTGAATTTTATCAAAAGCTCCTGCTTCTACCGGACTATCCACTACAAAACTATCTATAAAACAGTTAGTCTTTGGATCCTTCAATCTCCCTCCTTCCAAAACCCTCTCTAAAGATCCACCTTGAACAAAAAAAACTTCTTGGATTGCCGTTTTAAGTTCTTCCCCCAAAGCTACATAACGCCTTTCTTCGTCAATTCTTTCTAAGAAATTTACTTCCTTTTCTGGATCAAAAAACAATACTTCCTCGTTTTTTTGTTGTTCTAATTTAACTGACTTTAACCTCTCATTATTCATATTTTTACTTTCTAGTTTTATTACTAGCTCCAAAAACTGGAGTGCTCGAAAGTTTTGGTCCTCTGGCTTCGACCGACGTAGTTTCAACGAAGGCGGTTTGCCTATTCGTTTTATTACTATCGATCATTACAGTTGCGGCACAGCTTGGGATTCACACCCAAATTCCCCATTATTTATTAATTATTTTTAATTGCTTTCAAAAACAAATAATCTGACAATCTATTAAAATACCTCAAAAAATCTTCATTTACCATGTTCTGTTTATGATAAGTAACCAATCTTCTCTCGACTCTTCTGCAAACAGTTCTTGCCCAATTAAACTCTTTTGCTTTTTTCGTTTTAAAAACTACAAATTTATCTAAAGTTAGTTTTTCTTCTTCAATCTCTTTTTCTAAAGTCGTTATTCTGTCCTTAATCTGACATCCGACATCTGACATCTGACATCCTAGTATTCCCATTATCATTCCCATATCTAAAACAACCTTTTCATCAGCATCAACCAACTCCAAAATTGATTGGAGCTCATCAATAGCTCCAATCAATTCCACTAAAATATCATCTTTATCTACTCTCTTGTTTCCACAAGTCGTTTGTCCTCGATCTCCAGTTTTAGTTGTTATCATGTCTTAATTTGACGATTAATAAACTAACTACACTTCGAATAACCACAAAACACATTAGTGCATTTAAAACAACCTTCTTCCGCTCGAAGTGGTGATCCACAGTCCGGACAAGCTCCGAATTTACTTTCTGCTTGAGTTAGTTCTTCACTACTTTTAACTACATCCACATGAGTAGTCTCATCATGGTCTCCAAAAATACTCAGTTGCTCACCTCGAGAAATTTCTAATACTGATTTTCCCACAGCATCAAACATACTCAATACGGCACTATTCCCCATTCCTACTTTTTGACCACAAGAAATTCCAATCAATTCACCTGAAATTTCATCCAAAGTCGCTCCATATTTCAATGCCAATGACGCCAATCTTCCAGTCACTTCAGCTGAAGCTGCCAAGTATCCACCAGATTTACCCAAGTTTACAAAAACTTCTACTGGACCATCCCCTTCTTCATAAAATATAGAGGTATAAACACTTCCTACATCACATTTTTTCTTGACTCTAACTCCACTAGCCACAATTGGGGTTGGCTTTTTCTTTGGCACATTTACCATTTCCGCTCTTCCCTCGTCTACTATAGCCTTGGCATCGGCAGATTTGGCTTTAACTTTCGACATTGGCTCAAATGATCTCGAACCACTCCGGTAAATAGTAATCCCTTTTGTCCCCAAAGAATAAGCCATCAAATAGGCATTTCTAACATCATCTACTGTCGCTGTCTCTGGTAAATTAATCGTCTTTGACACCGCATTATCAGTGAATTCCTGAAAAGCTGCTTGAACTTTTATATGCCATTCTGGTTCAATTTCCAAAGCAGTTATAAACACCTTTTTCACTTCTTCTGGTATTTCTTCTATCCCTTTCAAAATTCCTCCATTCTTAACAATTTTTTCCATTAACTCTTCGGAATAAATTCCTCTATTTTTCAATTCTTCGACCAATACTGGGTTAACTGTATAAAGAGTTTTACCTTCAATTGTATTTTTCTGATAACCCAAAGAAAATACTGGTTCAATTCCCGAACTAGTATCTGCCAAAATACTGATCGTCCCAGTTGGAGCAATCGTTGTCAAAGCCATATTTCTTGGTTTGTAGTTTGTATTAGCAAATACGCTTACATCCCACAAAGGAAAAGTTCCTCTTGATTTTGCCAATTCACAAGTTGCTTCTCTGGCTGACTCGGTAACAAACTTCATTATTTTTTTTGCCCAGGCAATTCCTTCATCAGAATCATATTTCACTCCCAATTTAAAAAGAGCATCAGCAAAACCCATCACTCCAACCCCGATTCTTCGAGTCTTACTCACCATGTCTCGAATTTTTTGAACCGGAAACTCATTAACTTCCACCACATTATCCAAAAAATGAACTCCTAAACCAATTGTTCTTTTTAGTTCACTCCAATTTAAATCCTTAGCCTTTACGTCCACTAATCTAGCTAAATTCACACTACCCAAATTGCAAGCATCATATGGCAAAAGTGGTTGTTCCCCACAAGGGTTTGTTGCTTCAATCCGACCAATTGAAGGAACCGGATTTGAGCTTGGTTCATTCATTCTATCGATAAAAACCAAACCAGGATCTCCAAACTGCCAAGCTAATCGAGTCACTAAATTAAACACTTTAGCCGCATTTAATTTCATCATCACTTGATTATTCCGAGGATTTACCAATTCATATCCTTCCCCATCTTGAGTCGCTTTTGCCCAATCATAAAGCTTTTTAGTTCCTACTTCAATCTGTCTTAATCTCTCCTCAACATTTCTGTTCCCTTCCGCTTCTTTTATCTCTTCAATTACCTCTTCTGGAATCGAATCGTCAGTCAAAAATTTCTTGTCCGATTCAATCTTACTCATAAAACTGTTAGTCACTGCCAGAGAAATATTGAAATTAGTCAAACTCCATTCATCTAGCTTTACCACTGCAAATCTCAACACA
>CAZNDF010000009.1:0-11081 GCA_964571775.1 uncultured Gammaproteobacteria bacterium
GACAAAAATATTTTTATTGATTAAGGCGACACCAAGAATAATAATCAAAGCAACACTAAGAAAAGCAGCCAAATCGTAATGGCCGGCAAAAGTAGAACTGACTCGAGTCCAAATATTCATTTGAATCAACTGACCTTTGGAAAATTCTGAATTCATAGTTGAGACAATTGGGAAGGCAAGATATTTTTGACCGTAACCATAAAAGGTAACTAAAGCGGTGGAGATAAGAAAAAATGTATAAACAAAATGGAAATCGGTGATTTTTTTGACTGAATCAATAGCAATAAAAAACAAAGACATATATTCAAAACGGCGGAAAAGATGGAGAAGGAGGATGTTGGTAGGTTCTGTTTGGTAAATTAAATAGGCATTGATAGCGCTGATGGTTATGGCCAAAAAATAGACTAAAAATAACTTGGTGATTTTAACTTTGAAAACAGGAAAATTATTTTTAATTTGGTGTATAAGCCAAACAAAGACAGCTAAAGCAACAACAATATCGTCGAGTCGAATAGAAACATAGGTACCATTGACACTAACCAAAGGAAACTTTGGATATAGAGGGATGAAGAGTAACAGAATGGCAATGATGGGGCGGAATATGTTTATATTTTTGAACATGCTTGGATGTAGGTAGGAGAAAAATGAATAACGGATCTGATTAGAGCATTCGTCTTTAATAGAAATTTTACAACAGGATATTGCCATTTGGGGCGGTGTTTTTTGAAAAAAGAAAGAAAGCCCCGATATTCATTGAGAATCGGATCAAGACGGTTTACCGCCGAAGCCCCTCCTAAATGAATAATCTGTGGTCCGACCAAATACCAAACTTGGTTGTTTGGAGTAGAGTGATGGATTCGGTAAGATAACTCTAATTCTTCGCCGTACATAAAATAGTTTTCATCAAATCCGCCAACTTTGTCCAATAAAGGTTTACGAGTCAAAAAGAAAGCTCCAGTGACCCATTCTTGTGAATGGTCGGTGAGATAAAATTTATCTTTGGTATAAAAAGACGGAGTATGAGGGTGGATTGGTTTAACTAATTTGTTGACAAGAGGAAGATCATCTAGACTGAGACACCAAGTAAAAATATTTAATAGATTTGGGAAAAATCCTCCTGAAGCTTGAATGGTTTTATCGGAATTAAGTAATTGGGCGGTACAAGTAGAGCTTTCGGGATGAGAGCAAAGCCAATCAAGAGATTGGCTGATAGCTGAATGGAGAATAATAGTATCTGAATTTAGGAACAAAATATAATTACCTTGGGCTATTTTAAGACCCTGATTGTTGGCTTTACCAAAACCAAGATTAGAAGTATTTTTAATAATCTCTAATTTACAGTTTTTTAATGATTTTTTAAATTTTTCAATCTTATCCAATGAATCATCTTGAGAATTATTGTCGACGACAATGATTTCAAAAGGAGTTTGTTGTAAACCTTTGTCTTTTAAAATCGAATTAAGACAGTTAATCGTAATATCGGCGGTATTGTAGGAAATAACAATAATAGAAAGAATTGGTTTCATGACTTTTTGATAAAAGTTTTAAAAACATAGAAAGCGACTATTAGTCCGGTTTCGGTGATGAAGAAAGAAGCCAGTCTGGAAGGAATACTAACCGGGAATCTCCTAATAGTTATTTTGGATTTGTATTCGATATTTTGGTAAACAAGTTTGTTTTTACTACGGTTTTCTGGTTTAGTAAAAACATCATTTTCCCATTCAAAACCATTGATATAAAGTGATTCTTTGAAAGGTAGGACAAACTCTTCAAAATAATAACTAGGAATAGTGTTAACAATGATTTCTTTGGCTTTTTCTGGCGGATGATTTAGATTAATTCTAAAAATTCCGGTGTAATAGGCTTTGTAGAAATTCATAACTTCGGTTCGAGTCATGTTAGTGAAATAAGCCGTAACATTACTTATTTGGGTTGTATCTCCGGGAAGATTTGATTTGGCGCTACTGGGTAAATCTGGCAGAATAGGGGCTGGTTTGATAAGGTAGGAAACCGCTAGAAAATTGAAAATGATAAGGGTAAGGATAAATATTTTTTTGGTCATCATTGAAAAAGCATAGGACGTCCAAGTTTATAATTTGGATTGTCAATTTTGCGGTCGCTAATTTTTTTGGCAGGGACACCACCCCAGATTTCAAAGTCAGGAATATCTTTGGTGACAATAGCCCCAGCGGCAACAACGGCTCCTTTTCCGATTTTGATATTTGGCAAAATAATAGAACGAGGCCCAATAAATACATAATCCCCGATTTCAACAGGCCCAAAAGAGTTTCCATAGTTAGGCGAATTAATATCGTGTTCGTCGTTGTAAATTAAAACCTGACTGGCGATGCCAACATGATTACCTATTTTTAAAGGAGCACGACCATCCATGAAACAATGATCTCCTATTATAGTGTCATGGCCGATAGAAATATTTGATGGTTTAAAGAAATTGGCACCAATATGGATAGTGGAATCTAGAGGCATGTTGATTCCGGAAATAATATAGAAAAATTTTCGGACAAAATGAAGCGGAATAAATCCAACAAAGCGCAAAACCATTAACCAAAATTCAAGACAAATGGTTTTAAAACGAACTAGTATTTTTTTAATCACATCGTCTAAGGACAAATTCTTACCAGTACGATCTTTCATATAGTGTTAGTTTAACAAAAAGAAATCCTTGTGTCCTTTACAAGACTATTTATTGAATTTTTCAAAAACTTTTATAACTGATTTGGCGGTGGAATCCCAACTAAAATTATCGGTTTGCTTTTGACCCAAGGCGGAATATTTTTGATTGGTTGTAGGCTTGTTGATGTCAATCATTTTTTGGCAAAGATCGGCGGTGTCGGTTGGATCAATAAAAAGGCCACAGTCTTGAACTACTTCTTTGAATGGAGGAATAGTAGAAACAATTACAGGAGTACCGACTTTCATTGATTCGATGGCGGGGATACCAAAACCTTCGTAAGTACTAGGTAAAACTGAAGCAATAGCGTTTTGATAAAGAGTCCATTTTTGGTCTTCGGTGACAAAATCGGTGAAAATAACTTTAGTTTCAATCCCCTCTTGTTTGACGGTGGCAAAAATTTCATCAAAAAGCCAACCTTTTTTGCCAGCTATAACTAAATTAGGAGTTAGGTCGTAGTTTGTAGATCGTAGAAATAAAGCAAATGATTTAATTAAAAAAGGGATATTTTTGTTGGGTTTAAGGGTACCTAAATATAGGTAATAGTTGTTAGATCGTAGATCGTAGGAGGATAGAATTTTTTGTTGAGTTTTTGAATCTATCTTGGGTGGAGTGTCGACACCGTTGTAGGCAATACTGATTTTTTCTGGGTTGATGTGGTAAGTTTTGATAATTTCGTTTTTGGAAAATTTGGAAACAGTAACAATATGGGAAGCTTTTTTGAGAGATTCTTTGGTCCAATTGATTAATTGATAAAGGTCTTTTTGGGTAAATTGGCTTTGAAATTGGAGATAACCAATATCGTGAATGGTGGGGACAGTGGGAAATGGTGAAAAAGAAGGAGAATAATGACTGGGTGAAAAAAACAAATTTAGAGGTGTTTTTTGAGTAAAGAGGTGAAATGGAAGAGCAATTCTGGTCCACATTTTTTTTGGGCCAAAAACACGATATTCCCAATTTTTTCTGGGTTTTGGTAAATCATCTGAAGGCTGATCTTTGAGATAGATAATGTATTGATTCTGGTTATCTAAGTTGTATATATGCCAGATAAGTTGAAAAGCATATTGGCCGACCCCGACTTTGTTTTGAATATTTGCTTCATTGCCATCAATCCCGATTATCATAATTAAGTATAAAGTAGAATTTTATAAAGTAGAAAGTAAAGAGTTGTAAATTTGTAAGGTTTGTTGAGCGGTTTTGCTCCAGCTAAATTTTTGGCTAAGTTCAAGTCCTTTTTGTCTGAGTTCTTGACGTAGTTTTTGAGAATGAACCATTTTTTCAATAGCTTTTTCGATTTGGACAACTGAGGTTGGGTCGACTAAAATAGCCGCACCTTGGGATATTTCTCCTAAAGAAGAGTTATTGCTGGTAATAACTGGAGTACCGACTTTGAGAGATTTGACGATAGGTAAACCGAATCCTTCATAAAGGGAAGGGTACGCCAAACAAATGGCGCTGGCGTGAAGACCCACCAAATCTTTTTCTGGGATAAAGCCTAATATTTTTATATTTGAGTCTTGGGCAGAGACGTCGTTTCCCCAACCATATTTACCAGTGATAGCTAATTCAATTTTGGTTTTAGGGTATTTTTTCTTGAAATCTAAAAAAGCTTGAACTAAACGGTCTAAGTTTTTGCGCGGTTCTCTGGTCCCTTGAGCAAGGATAAAATTTTCTAAACCATATTGTTTTTTGATGACAGATTTTTTCTTTTCTTGAATAGTTGCTGGTAATTTTAAGAATTGGCTATATTTGGTTTCGGCTGATTCATAAACAACACTAGTTTTTTGGTGATCAATTTTTGGGAAAAGCTTAAAGAGATCGGACTGGGTATTTTTGGAAACACAAATAAAACGATGACATTTTTTGGCAGCCCAGTACATTTTGTTTCGATGAGCCTTGACCACTTTGGAGTGGTGCCATTCCGGATGAAGAAAAGGAGTAAGATCATGGACAGTAGTAATAGTTTTGGCCCAAATAGTGGGAGGTTGAGTCCAATCAGAAGTGTGAAAAATGTCGCATTTGCCGATTAATAATTCAATCGGAAGTAGTCTTAATTGATTCCAAATTATTTGGAGTAAAGTTGGAGGGAAACGAAAAGTATGAAGAGAGACGTTATCTTTTGAACCGAGACTTTTTATTTCTGGGGGAAGGGGTAGTCTGAGTGATGAGTAAAATAATTTATAATGATTAGTCTTGTCTGTTTTGATTAGGTTTTTGACTAGATTTAAGGTGTAATTGCTCACTCCTGTTTGGTAGCTGACAGAGGAAACGTCAATGCCGATAATCATAAGTAAGTATAAAGTAGAAAGTTATAAAGTAGAAAGTTTATTAATGGATTTTAACAGGTTTTTAATTTCGTGGCGTTTTTGGAACATATTGGGGAGATTGATAATAACTTCTCCATATACCTTGATTATTGTCACTGGTAAATAAAATAAAGATTTTAGCCGATATATTTCAATAGTTTTTTTGATCAAAGAATATAAATTGGAAAGCCTTTGGATAAAAATTGACGGTAAATTTGACCAAAAATCTTTTGAAGAGTAATTCTTGATTAGAATATAAAACCAGTTTTTGGCATCCATGCGATAACGGAGGTTACCCATTTTACTGCTGGTCCCGCCTCCTAGATGATATGACAGAGCCGTGGGAATATAAACGGTTTTGTACCCAAATGTATGTAATCGAAAAGATAGATCAACATCTTCTTCATAAGCAAAAAAATCTTCATCAAATAGCCCAATTTTTTGGATAACTTCTTTTTGGTAGACAATAAGGGCTGCAGGAGCACCCCAGACGTAGATCTTAGATCTTAGATCATAGATCTTAGATTTGATAAAAGGAAGACCATTTGAGATGTTGGTACATTTGCCAGAGTAATCAAATTTAAACCCTTGGGACTCAAATTTAGTACCATCGTTGTTTAAAACAGTACCAAAGAAGGTAGTTTCTTGGGAATTTTTGCGATGTTTAATTTTTTGGGAGATTATCTCAAACCAATTGTTCTCTATAGTTAAATCATTATTTAACACGGCAACCCAAGAATGTTTTGCTTGATTGATTCCGAGATTAACAGCAGAGGCAAATCCGGTGTTAGATCTCAGATTATAGATCTCAGATGATAGATTTTTGGATTTTTTAATTAAGATTTTTTGGGCCAACGAAATGCTTTCATCAGTGGAGGCGTTGTCGACAATAATGATTTCGAAATTAGACTGAGGACAATTTTGAATGGCGATGATTAAACTAGTTAAACAACTGGGTAAAAAATCGGCTCCGTTACGGTTAGGAATAATAATAGAAAAATTTATTTTTGAAGTTGATTTTGATAAGGACTTATTCATTGATGCCAGGGATTGGAATAGTATCCCCTATTTTTAGATCAAGTTTAAAAACTTCATTGGCGTTTAATTCGATAACGTATTTGGCTGGTTTGTCGTTGGTATATTCTTTTTCTGAATTTGTTTCTAAGGCGGTAGCAATTTTAACTACTTTATTATCAGAATCAATCCAAATCATATCTAAAGGAATTTTGGTATTTTTCATCCAAAAAGGGTAGATCCCCTCTTTTTTGAAGACAAATAACATGCCGCAATTGGAACAAATTTGGTCACGACCAGAAAGACCTTTGGCTCTTTGTCGTGAATTTTGGGCGATTTCAAGGTAGTAATCTTGGTGTTTGATGGTTAATTCAATACTGTTGGGCAATGACTTTTCTTTGGGACGACCAAAGACAATTAGAATAATTATCATCAAAACAGAGATGATTATTCCGATAACAATGTTTTTTGGTAGATTTTTTTTCCTACTATTGGCCATGTGTAATTATTTTTAACATAATTAAAACCGTTTTGTCCAAGTTGTTGGCAAGTTTTTGGGTGATCGATTAAATTTAGTATTTGAAAAGATAAATCGGTTATTTGGTTGGTTTTAAAAATTAGTCCGCCTTGAGTTTTTTGAACTATTTCGTTGAGAGTAGGAATGTTACTGGTGATAACAGGTTTTAGCCTGGCCCAGGCTTCGATCAATACCAAACCAAAACTTTCTTGTTGTGAGGGTAATACGAGAAAATCGGATTTATCGATGAGTTTAAATAGATTTTTTTGAGGAAAGTCAAAGATGAAAGTTATTTTTGATTTAGTCGATTTTGGAAGATGATCAATTTGGTTTTTGATCTTTGGGTAAAAAAGAGTTTTTTGACCGGCAATGATAAGTGAGATATTGGATCTTTGGTGGCAGATTTCGTCAAAAGCACTAATGAGAGTATCAACTCCTTTGTGGGCGGAAAGAGAGCCAATAAACAAGATCGTAGTTTTTAGATCGTAGATCGTAGATTTTTTAACTTTATTTTTTTTAATTAAAAATTCTGGGTCGACACCATTGCCAGCGAGAATAATTTTGTTGGAATCAATTTTGAATTTTTTAATAAAATAGTCAGTTTCGTATTGAGTGAGAGTCCAAAGGTAGTCAGTTTGTTGAAGAGTTTTAATTAAGGGTTGCTGATGAAAATCCGGGTCGGTTTGATGAAAGGATGAGTTAATTAATAATTTAGTTTCATGATGTATCAGATTTTTTAGGATAAATTTAAGGAAATTGGCATACAAAACAATAGTAGTTGGTAAAGGCCCGGCAATAATTAAATCTGGTTTGAATTTGATTATTTTTATGACAGTACTAATGAAAGGTAAAAATTTAAATACAGGGCCTTTTTGAAAAACATTTAAAAGTTGGTGGAGGTAGAATTTTTGAGGAATGAATAAATTAATGAATTTAAGGGGTCGGCGAAGATGATGATAAACAGGTAGATAGATATTAGATCTTAGATGATAGATGTTAGATATTCTTTTGTATTTTGGTTTGGTGAAGTCGTCAGTACTAGAGCAATTGGAAGAAAGATATAAGGTTTGATGGTTTTGAGATTCTAAATATTGACCTAGTTTGAAGATGACTCGGGATCCCCCATCAATGGCTGGAGGGAAAATATGACTAATTAAAAGGATTTTGCTCATGAATATTTAGTAATATTATACGTGTTATCCTAATATCAAGTTATGTTCAAGAAAATAATCAATTCGAAATTATTGAAAGTACTAGTCTCGGTGGTGCTTATTTATTTTGCTTTTAGAAAAGTAGACATATCAAGTTTATTTAGACAATTAATCGGGATAAAAATTTGGTTTTTGGTGGTTAATCTTGCCATTACAATACTTTTGGTGATTCTTACTTCAACCAGATGGAGCCTGCTTTTGATTAAAAAGCCAAAATTGAAAGATGTTTTGGTATTTACTAAGTCAAGCTTTGCCGCCTCATTTTATGGTTTATTTTTTCCAACAGCGGTAGCGGGTGATTTGTTAAAGTGGATAATTATCGATGAAAAATATCCGGAGATCCCTAAAACAAAACTATTAGGGTCAGTAATTTTGGATAGAATTATCGGAATGTCGATGTTTATGTTTATTGGGTTGATTATGATTTTTATGGCTACCAAAAAAGGGGTAGAAATTCCAATTTTGGTAACTTTAGTTTTTATCGGCATATTTACAGGGTGTCTGATTTTTTATATAGCGATTTTTTTCTTTAAGGTAGAGAAGTTGTTTAAATTGAAGTTTTTTAAAAAATTTGAAAATATTGGTGAACTAATAAAGAAAGATAATTTGGTTCAAATTGGAAAATCGGTTTTGATGTCGGCAGTAAGCGAGTTTTTTTGGGTATTGCAGACGTGGTTTATTAGCTGGTATTTTGGAACTAACTTATCAGTCTTATCTATTTTTGTATTTATGCCGATCATCTCAATGATTTTGATTTTACCTATTTCGATTGCAGGGTTTGGAGCCAGAGAGCAATTGTTTTTATTTTTCTTTTCTAGTGCTGCTAGTTCTAATGAAAGTATTTTGTTGACATCTACTTTTTTTGGAATTTTGGGGATAATAAGTTCTCTAATGGGTGGATTGATGACATTAACTCCAGATTTTCGCCGGATTGATAAAAAATAATTTTAGTTTGGAGAATGCTAGAATGGTTTAGTTAAAAGTTTTTTAAAAATATGATTTTAATTGTCGGCGGAGCGGGATATATTGGATCCCATATTAATAAAGAATTAACTAAACAGGGTTATAAAACTGTAGTGTTTGATAACTTATCTTCGGGAAAAAAAGATTTGGTACAATGGGGTGAATTTTTTGAAGGAGATTTGGGGAAAATAGAAACTATTCGAGAAGTATTCAAGAAATATCCAATTGAAGCAGTATTGCATTTTGCCGCTTTTAAAGCAGTGGGTGAATCAGTAATTGATCCTCAAAAATATTATAAAAATAATGTGGCCAATACATTGAATTTATTTGAAGTAATGAAAGAAAATGGGGTGAATAAATTTATTTTTTCATCTTCGGCAGCTACTTTTGGAGAACCCCAATATATTCCAATTGATGAAAAACATCCTCAGAGTCCAATAAATCCGTATGGTGAAACAAAACTAATAGTGGAACATATTATGCGTGATTATAGTAAGGCTTATGATATGAGATATGTGGCTTTGAGATATTTCAATGCTTGTGGGGCTGATTTGGAGGCTGATGTGGGCGAATGGCCAGGAAGCAGTTCAAATTTAATTCCTTTAGTTTTGGATGCCGCTATTGGTCGAAGAGAAGATATTAAAGTTTTTGGTAATGATTACCCTACTCCTGATGGGACATGTATCCGTGATTATATCCATGTAACTGATTTGGCCGAGGCTCATGTATTGGCACTTAAATATTTGATGGATGGTGGAGCAAGTGAATGTTTTAATTTGGGAAATGGCAAAGGTTTTTCGGTCAAAGAAGTAATCGATATGGCCAAAAAAGTGACTGGGATTGATTTTAAAGTGACGGAAGTTGAAAGAAGAGCTGGTGATCCACCAGAGTTGGTAGCTGATGCAGCTAAAGCCAGAGAAATTTTGAAATGGCAACCAAAATACAATGATTTGGAAACAATTGTTTCTAGTGCTTGGAAATGGCATCAAAAAGTTTGTAAATTAATCAGCTGAATATCGGAGTAAAACGAGTATTTCTTATTTAAAGAAGACATTAGGGCTGTGCATGCCCAAAGCTTCGTGGTATCTATCTCTACCTTTATTAGTGTTGGGGCGGTGGTTCATTAGAGAATCTAAGCATTGAAGTTGTTTTTCAATTGTTTCATTAGCAAGTGAATTTTCACTAGTTAACTCATTTATAGTCAAATTACCACCAAATTTGTATTCACTAGAAACGTTATTTTTGAAATATTCTATAGTTTTTGATTGTCTAGTAACAGAACGTTTATAAATATGTTTGTAAGCTCGCTGAAAAGATTCTTCTGCTTGGTACTGTGAGACAAAAGACTCGAACTCTTCTTCGTTGTAAGGTGATGAATTTGCTGTTAATTCCATTAATCTTAATATCTCTTTTAAACTATCTTCTTTATATAATGTTTCAATGACTTCAAACGGTATTTCTCCAAGCACTTTGCCGATTCTTTCCCTTAACCAATTAGCGGCTGCCATATAGCTAGGGTCGATACCAATTTGATTTTTTTGGATTGCCAGAATAAAAATTCCGTTTAACCGATGAAGTGATTTTGTATAACTATTGACACTATCAAGTGACGGATAGCTAAAATTAGCACTAGTTTTTTGAAGAGCTTCGTTTAATCTTTGATCTGGTGTTTCTGGTGCTTCAAAACCAATAAAAGATAAGTTTTCTTGTAGCCGGTATAACACATCAATTGTTCTGATTCGGGATGATGGATCATTGTCATTTTCAAGAAAAATATTATCGTAAAGAGATCGATTAACTAATGGCGATAAATCATCGTCTGGATACCTGATATGCCACTTGACGGTTTCCATTTCTAGATCTGAAAAATTTCCTGTTTCATAAAATTTAATCATGGCTGAGACTGTTGGTAATCCAGCATTTTTTTGATCATGAATCATTTCTCTTAAGGCGTTGAAATGAACTTTTTTTCCCAACAAAATGCCGTCCTTTCTGTTTTGTAAGATTTTTCTACTGTCAATAGTGGGCATTTCTTTTGAACGATAAACTAATCGGCTAAAATTACTTGGTTTACATTTTCTGGTTAAAGATTGGAAAATAAAATCGTTTACACTAATACCATCTGGTTCATGTTCGAACCCTTTCAAAAAAGCATTTGGATCGAAGAAACTTTCGACACAATCTTTCTCGTCTAACAATGCTGGAATAAAACCTTTGATAATTCCTCTAACATGGCCTGAGAGTATTTCATTTTGATCTAGTTGCTGAAAACAACTATTGACAATATTGCGAATTTTTCCTTTTTGAGATTCATCAATTTCAGCTTTTGATAAACTTTTATCTAATTCACTTTCGATAGTTTCTTTTGCTCTTTCGTA
>CAZNDF010000009.1:11091-16753 GCA_964571775.1 uncultured Gammaproteobacteria bacterium
CTTCAAGGGGTTTTTTGGGATTTTCAATGTAACCACGATACTCCGAGCGTATTTTATCGTCTCGTTCCTGAGGCTGGATTCCAATGTGCCGTTCGTATTCAATCATATATTTATCTTTATGAATATATTATTACATATATTTTTATTTACCCTGATTATATCTGTAAGGTTTAATTTTTGCGATTCACGATTTTGACTTTGATTAATTACACCTTATAATGCTTCTATATGAAAAAAATAGCTGTAATTGGAGTTGGTTATGTAGGTTTGGTTACAGGAACATGTTTGGCAGAATTGGGCAATGAAGTAATCGGAGTTGATATCGATAAGTCTAAAATAGATGGGTTAAATCATGGAATAATTCCAATATATGAGCAAGGTTTGGAAGAATTAGTAAAGGAAAATATTTCTCACAAAAGACTAACATTTACTATTGATGCGGCCCAAGCAATTAAAGAAGCAGAAATTGTTTTTATTGCAGTTGGGACTCCGCCAATGCCTGATGGAAGTGTCAACTTGGAGTATGTTAGATCAGCGGCAGAGACAGTGGCAAATAATATTGATGACTATAAAGTAGTGATCAATAAATCAACGGTACCGATTGGAACTGGAGATGTAGTAACTAAAATAATTCAGAATAAATATGATGGAGAATTTGATGTGGTTTCTAACCCTGAATTCTTACGTGAGGGGACGGCGGTAAGTGATTTTATGTCTCCTGACAGAATTGTGGTGGGGACAAACTCGTCTAGAGCAGAAAAAGTATTGAGAGAGCTTTATGCAAATTTTGAAACCGATAATTTGATTTTTACCGATATAAAGACAGCGGAAATGATTAAATATGCTTCAAACGCTTTTTTGGCAACAGAAATTTCGTTTATAAATTCGATTGCTAATTTGTGTGAAAAATTGGGAGCTGATGTAGAAAAAGTATCAATGGGAATGATGTTGGACAAAAGAATTGGGACTAAAGCATTTTTGCATGCTGGTGTGGGGTATGGTGGAAGCTGTTTTCCAAAGGATGTTAAGGGATTAATTCAAATTGCTCAAGAAAATAATGTTCGCTTTGGAATTTTGGAAGAGGTCGAAGAAACTAATAGCGCCCAAAAACAATCATTATTGTCAAAAATACAAAGATTGTTAGGTGAAGATTTACACGATAAAACTATTACGGTGTGGGGGTTGGCTTTTAAACCTCATACTGATGATGTTCGAGAGGCTCCAGCGTTAGTAGTGATTAGACAATTATTGGATAGAGATGTAAAAGTAAAAGTATTTGATCCAATTGCTCAAGAAATGGGAAAAAGAATTTTGGGAGATAGTGTCGTTTATGAAAATAATTTGGAAGATTCAGTAAAAAATAGTGATTGTTTGGTAATAGTGACTGAATGGCCAGAGTTTAAGGTAGTCGATTTGGAAAGAATCAAATCAAAGATGAATTTACCAAATATTATTGATGGTAGAAATGTATTTGATCCAAAGGAAATGAAGGAAAAAGGGTTTAAATATATTTCAATAGGAAGATAGTTTGAGGGATTTAGGGATTAACTAATATTATTATTGATTTATTAATATTAGTTAATCCCCTAACCTAAGGTTGTTATTTGTGTCTCTTGTGAGCCAAAATCATTTCTGGAAAGTGGCGGCGGAGTGGTCGGCTGATAAGGTTGTAGAAGTCTTGGATGTCGAGAAAATGGATGTATTGGGAAAAGATGTTTGTTACCAAATTTGGGTCGATACTGTGATCACCAACGATTACTGAGAGAAAACGATTGAAGCATTTGAGTTGAATCCGGTGATTGAAAAGGTTAACTTCCTGCTTGAGGTTTAAACATATCGGTTGGTTCTTGATTGACTGGATTAGTTCAATGACTCTGTCGGCTCGCTTAAAAGCGAGGTGTCGGGAAAACGTTATCAGGCCGATGTAACAGACGGATGTCAGCATTAACCAGAAAAGAATAGTGTAGATTGTCATGATAAATACCACCTTTCCTATCTTAGTCTTATTGTTAAAACAACATTAGGATTTTAAAGACCATCCATATATTTGAACAGCGCTTTGGCTGAAAATAAATTGAATCTGACTGATTTATACTTCTATTGGGAATTAATTACAAGGTAGATGTTGGAAATGACTCAATCATAAACATTAGTTAATTGATATAATTTTTACAATGGAAGGGACAGTTTTGGGATATCAAACTAGTAATTTAAATAAAAAGAAAAAAATATTGTCGGAAGGCGATGCAATGGCTGCCTTGGTGGAATTAAAAAGAAAAGGTGGAAAGTTGGAATCAGGAAGTGATTTGGAAAAAGATATTAGCCGATTTGTAGGGAAAGATGTTCCTAATGCTGATATTGCCCTGGGTATTTTGAGAGATAAAGAAGACAAAAGAAAAACAGAATATGTCGATAAAGAAATAGAAGAAAGAAGCAAGATTTTAGCAAAGGACAAAGGAGTTGAAGCTCAAAAAAGAATTAAGTCGGAATTAGAAAGTATTGTTGGCTTAAAAGAGTTTAGAAGCAGCGACGAAGAATCAATTGCTTTGGCGAGAGCAATTTCTGGGTCTGATGAAGTTGATATTGAAACTCAAGTAATGGCTAAGGAAGCAAAACTGTCTTTGGATAAATGGCAAGAAGGCGAAATTGAAGAAGTTAGAGGTTATCGAAGAGAAAAATTCAAACAAGAATTTGAGGCTAAAACCAAAGAAAAAAATCCAGAGATAAATGATGATCAATTATCTTTAGTTAGGCAAAAAGCTGATTTGATTGCGGATATTTATTTTAGTGATGGTGGAATTGAAAATCAAAAAGACAAAGCATTGGAGGCTAATAAGGGCGAATCAATGGGTAAATTAGAATCTGCTTGGTCTGGGGTGGAAGGGGTTGTGGGTTTTTTAAATAAAAGCCCAACGGAAGTAAAAGAAATTTTGAGAAAGAATGAAGAAATTGATGAAAAACTAGAACAAGTTAATTTACCTTATGAGAATTTTAGTAAGGCAAGATCTTTTGATGAATTAACAGCGGCTTTTAGTAGTGGTGGTGTAGTGGAATCGTTTTCTTCAATCCAAAGGGGTGCTGGGTTTTTAGGGAGATCATTAAGGACTATAAGTCAGTATACCGGAGGATGGTGGGAGAAAGGGGCAACTACTATTGCTAATCATTTTGCCTCAAAGATCGGCAATCAGGCAGTGAGTTCTTTTGTCCAGAATTCTATGGGTTTGATTTTGAAAAATGGGCTTAAAGCCGGGACTCAAGCAATTTTGAAGGGAGCTGCTGCAGTCGGAACAAAAGTTGCTGTTGGAGCTGTTGGTACGGCAGCTGGTGTGGCTAGTGGTCCAATCGGATGGATGGTAACAGCTGGATTGGCTATCAAAAAGTTTTTTGGGAAAATAGCGGATAAATTGGGAATTAATTTTATTAGTAAAATAAAGGAGGCATTGGCAATAACTGGAAATAAAACTTTAGATTTTATTATCCAAGGGGCGATGCTTTTAGTAGGAATACCAGCGTTGATTGGTGGAATAACTTTTGGAATTGGAGGAATACTTCTTGGAGTGCTTGGTGGTTTGTTTGGAGCTGGAATGATTCAGCAAAATGAATTAATTTCTGGGTTAGTTCCCCCAATAGAACAAGATGGCGGTAGTAACGTATCTGATGTTTTAGCACAACATGGCGAAATTGTTTATACAAATGATGGCAGAATTCGAAGTTGTGGAGTTGGTATGGAGGTAGATTTTAAGAGACGAAATAATAAACCAACAGTGAAACCTGATGTTTTAGCTGATGGAACTTATGATAAAAAACTAAAAGAATTTATTGGAGAAAGTTTTGGGACACAGTGTGGAGTGGTTTATGCGGCTCAATATTTGGCTTATGAATTTGATTATTGGATACCATATTGGTTGACTGGAAGTTGGGCTAGAATTGGAATGAATCCTAAGTGGGGTTTAGAGACTACTTCTGACTGGAATGGACATCGTGAAGGTTTGTTGGGTCTTGATTGTGGACATTTCCGAAATTGGGCGTGGGTTAATGGTGGTTATTCGGCTGGAATGAATAATAAAAAACCAAACATAGCTTTTGGAGATTGTAATAAAATTAAATCAGAAATTGAACCAGGAGATGGTTTGTATATGGAGGCACCTCCATCGGTGAATGGCAAAAAAACCTATTCTCATTCAGCGATAGTCATAGCTTATGATGATAATTATATTAAGTTTGCTCATGCTGGTGGTGGAAGTGGAGTAACAACAGGATTGCTTGATATTTGTACTGGGAAAGGTGTTGATAATGGTAACCATTTTGATTATTTACAAAAAAAGAGATATTAATTTATATAAAAATGAAAATTATTGGATGGATAAAAAACAACCTAATGATAGTGGTTTTGATAATATTGGTTCTTTTGTTGGTAATAATAAAATTGAGCACTGGCCAACAAGATGAGGTTCTCCAAAATAATAAAAATGTTTTACCGACACCAACTGTTACTAAAATAGTAAAGTTATATAACAACAAAACGAAAGAAGAAATTTTGAGAATGGAAACAGAAGAAAGAGATTTGTTTGTGGGTGAATTGACTCGCGGAGAGATTGAAGAGTTAGATATGACTCCAGATTATGATTTTTCTGATTTTTTACCTTATATAAATCCGGATTTTGTTGTAGAGAAATACGATAAAGAAAATAAAACAATAACAGTAAAACCATTAATGGAAGACAAAGAGAAATTAAAACAAAGAGTTGATAGTTGGTTGTTTTATGAAACGGGTAACAATCCAAGGAATATTAAAATAATTTGGCAGTAGATTTTTTACAAATGAAAAACCGACACTGATTTTGTTCGAGCGTAAAGCTCAAGCAAATAGTGCCGGATTTAAGAAAGGAGATAGATAAGTGCATGGGTAGACAATATATAATGTCAGCTTATTTAGACACAAACATTGTCTTCTCGTAGTACTTTGACTCCTTCCTCGGTACAGGAATAGGTGGGCAATCCTTGAGGGTTGTTTCCTGATGGCTGGAACAGAACTTTGTTGGGCATAACCTTGAGCAGGTGGTAGACAGTGTTAATATCTAATCCCGCGCCAGAGGCTATTTGAGCGATGGTCTTCTTCCCCTCTTCTCCGATGGCGAGAACAACAGCCTTACACTTCTTGTCCAATCTCATTTCAACAATTCCTTTCGAAGATCTCTAATCCGTTTTGGTTACAGGAGAAAAAGTCTGTTCCATATTCCTTGGACCTGATGAAAAACTTCTTGGGTTGCATGGTCAGGATATTGAAGATCAGGTATCTTGGTAGTTGGGTTATTTCCTCGATTTCCTTGACTGTCTTCCTATCTCTCCCGATAGTCATAACGATTGGCGTTACCCTCTCGATTTGGTCGAACACCCCATCAGCTTTTCTCCAATAGTAACCCTTCTTAACTTCCTCAAAAGAGAGACGATATTCCCTTCTGTTGACGAAGCTTAAGATTGTTCGATCACTGAGTCCGGTTCTTACCCTGAGGACGAAGATCGAGAGGCATTCTTTCTACTGAAAGGCGTCCATGATGACACTGTGACAGGTGCTGTACCCACTCATTGGATTGCTCCTTTCTAATGTGCGTATAAGAATAATTATTCATTCTTATAGGTTGCTATTTTAGCATAAAAATAT
>CAZNDF010000010.1:0-16252 GCA_964571775.1 uncultured Gammaproteobacteria bacterium
ACCTTCACTCTCAAAAATATCATCGTGATTTATGGAAAATTTTAAAAGAGACCGATATGCCCCATATTATGTTGGCCTCGTATCAAGGTAAAGTTTTATCGGCTTTCATGTTATTTAAACTGAAAGATCAATTATTTTATCCCTACGGTGCTTCACTTGATATTAATAGGGAAGTCATGGCCCCTACTCTGATGATGTGGGAGTCGATTAAATTGGGTCAAAAAATGAAATGCACTGCTTTCGATATGTGGGGTTGTCTTGGCCCTGATGCTACAGAAGGAGAAAATGGTTTTGGTTTTCATCGCTTCAAACAAGGTTTCAACGGTCAACCATTTGAATATGTCGGTACTTTTGACTTTGTTATTAACCCAATTCTTTACAAACTTTACAATTCAATCGATAAATTACGGTGGAAATTCCTTCGTCTCAAAGCCAAAATCACTAAAAAATAGTGTAAAATACTCTATGTCTTCAACCAAAATAACTATTGCCGATCTTGAACATATTGCCAAGCTTGCCCGAATTGAACTCACTGACTCTGAGAAACAAATTTTCCTCCCTCAACTTGAATCCGTTATCGAATATTTTGATGTTTTAAATCAAGTTAATACTGATAATATCGAACCTACTTATCAAATAAACAGTCTTTCCAATGTTTTAAGAGCTGATGAGGTTAAAGAATCAATGTCGTCTGACTTAGCTACTAGTACTGCTGCTCGTATCAAAGATAATTATTTTGTGGTTACTGCTACTATCAAAAAATAACTATGGATTATTCAAAATTATCTATTATTGAGATCAGACAAGGTTTAATCGAAAAAAAGTTTACTGCTACTGAAATTGTTGATTTTTTCTTAAATAAAATTGACCGTATTGACCCACAAATCAAAGCCTTCATTACCGTCTCTGCAGATTTTGCTAAATTACAGGCAAAAAAAATTGATGCCAAAATTGCTTCAAACCAAGAAATCGGTAAACTTGCCGGTTCGGTTATGGCTGTTAAAGATATTTTCTTGACTAAGGGCATTCAAACTACAGCTGCTTCTCAAATACTTGCCGGTTATATCCCCCAATATTCTTCTACTGTCTATCAAAAACTAATTGACGAAGACGCTATTTGCATTGGTAAGACCAACACCGATCCTTTTGCTTTTGGTGGTTCTACTGAGAATTCTGGTTTCTTTACCAGTAAAAATCCTTGGGATCAAACTCGTGTTCCAGGTGGTTCTTCTGGTGGTTCAGCTGCTGCTCAAGCTGCTGGTTTGTGTACTTTTGCTTTGGGTACTGACACTGGGGGATCAATTCGTTTACCAGCATCTTTATGTGGAATTTCTGGTCTTAAGACCACCTATGGTCTCAATTCTCGTTATGGTATCACCGCTATGGCTTCTTCTTTTGACTGTCCAGGAGTTTTTGCTAATAGTGCCCAAGATTTGGCTCTTCTTACTCAAATTACTGCCGGTGTCGATGTTTATGATGCTACTTCTTCACCCAATCCCGTTCCGGATTATGCTTCATCATTAAAAAACACTAATCTTAAAGGTTTAAAAATTGGTTTACCTAAAGAATATTTTACCGACTCAATCAATTCTGAAGTTCGTGATTCGGTTATGGCCGCTGCCAAGGAATTCGAAAAACAGGGCGCCATCCTCAAAGAGGTTTCGTTACCTAGCACTGGATTGGGGATTGCTGTCTACTACATTTTGGTTCCATCCGAAATTTCTGCTAACATGGCTCGTTACGAAGGTATCCGTTTTGGTCAATCGGAAACTGATGCTCCAGACATTAATTCTTACTACATGAAAACCCGAGGAAAATATCTTGAAGCCGAACTTAAACGCCGTATTATGATTGGTACTTATGCCCTATCTTCTGGTTATTACGATGCTTACTATACCAAAGCTGCTAAAGTCCGCACTCTCATCAAAAAAGAATTCACTGATGTTTTATCTGATGTTGATGTTATTTTAGCTCCGGTTTCTACTACCACCGCCTGGAAAATTGGCGAAAAAGCCAACGATCCACTCCAAATGTATTTAGTCGATGCCTACACTGTTTGTATCAACGTAGCTGGTGTTCCATCTGTTGCTATCCCTTGCGGCTTCGATTCCCAGAAACTTCCAATTGGTCTTCAACTTATTGGTAATTTCTTTGAAGAATCAAAAATTCTTTCTATTGCTCATCAATATCAACAAGTTACCGATTATCACACTCAAAAACCAGAATTATGAAAATAACCCCTATTATTGGTCTTGAGGTTCATGTTGAATTAAAAACCAAATCAAAAATGTTTTGCGGTTGTAGTGCCGAACATTTTCATGTTGACCCCAACACTCATACCTGTCCAGTTTGCTTAGGTCTTCCTGGTGCCTTACCGGTTCCCAATATTACTGCCTGTCAATGGTGTATCAAACTTGGCTTGACTCTTGGCTGCACTGCTAATTTAACTTCTTTTTTTGAACGTAAAAATTATTTCTACCCCGATCTTGCTAAGGGATATCAACTTACTCAACTCGAAAAACCATTTGTAATCAACGGCAAAATCACCGTTGATGGCCATGAAATTCGAATTAATCGAGCCCATATGGAAGAGGACACTGGTAAATCTGTTCATATCAATGATTTTGGTCAAGATTTAACCCTAATTGATTACAATCGTTGTGGTGTCCCTTTAGTTGAAATAGTTTCTGAACCAGACATTACTTCTCCTGAAATGGCCAAAAACTATCTTCTTAAACTCCAACAAATTATCCGTTATTTAGGTATTTCTGACGCTGACATTGAAAAAGGCAGTATGCGTTGTGAACCAACCGTCAACTTAAGTATCGAAGATAATGGCGAATTTTTTTACACTCCGCTTGTTGAAATCAAAAACGTTGCTTCCCTTACTGGCGTTCAAACTGCCATCCAATACGAAATTGATCGCCAAACCAAAACTTTTGAGGAAACTCGTGAAGTCAAATCTAAAACCAACAAAACTACTCGTGGTTGGGATGCCGTCAAAAACCAAACCTTCATGCAGCGCGAAAAAGAGGGTTCTTCTGACTATCGCTATTTTCCAGAACCAGATATCCCTCAAATTACTTTTACTGAAACTGAAATTGAAGAAATTCGTGCTACCATTCCCGAACTCCCTGATCAAAAATTTGCCCGTTATCAATCAGAGTTTGGTCTCAATGAATATGATGCTAATTTACTTTCCCAAGATTTAGATTTTTCTAAATGTTTTGAAAAAGCTATTAGTCTAAATCCAATCAAAGACGTGGCCAAACTTGTTGCCAATCTTTTCCTTGGTTCTCTCAGAACTCATCTCAATGAAACCCAAGAAGAACTTGATATTAATAAAATTAATCCAGAATTTTTTAAAAATCTTTTTGATTCAGTTTCTAAGTCTGAAATCTCTGCCACTGTTGCCAAACAAGTAATTGTCGAAAGTTACCAGTCTCAAATCGATCCTGTTGGGATTGCTAGATCTAAAGGGCTAATTCAGGTTTCTGATACCAACGAAATTGAAAAAATTGCCAAAGAAGTATTAGCTCAAAACGCCAAAGCTGTCGAAGATTACAAAAAGAACCCAGCTTCAATCGGTTTCTTAATCGGTCAACTCATGAAAGCCTCAAAGGGTTCCGCCAACCCTGCTGTTGCTAAAACTATTTTAGAGAAACTCTTGCAATAAATTGCCAAAAATTTGTTAGTATTAATTAATATGACTAACAAAAAACCTGCTCCCAAAAAAACTGTCGCTAAGAAAGTGGCCAAAAAAACTACTCCTCAAAAAAAATCTATCTTAACCCAAGAAGTCCCAACTAAAAATTCTTTCTTGGTCATTCTTCTAATCTTTATCATTGTTGCTGCTGTCATTCTGATTGGGCTTTAATAAATAGCCACCAATTCGTCTAAACTTTTTATCGTTCTGGTTTTTGGCGCCTCTTTTTTTTCGTCATTTAGTCGATTAATCCAGACTAGATTTAAATCTGGCCTGACTCCAAATAGAGTTTCGATTACCTCTTTTTTATCATCAATTACTCTTACTCCGTTTGGAATTTTTTCTATTGCTTTCAAGTCTAATTTTCTTCTCTCAATAAAAATTAAAGACGGATCAATATATTCTATTGCTCCTGTCAAAATCAATTTTTTCATTTGCCAATCTAGCACTCCTTCCGAAAAAATCCCCAAAGAATAGTCTTCGTCTAGTAATTTTTTTAATAAAGTTAATGTCTTTGGATATAAAACAAAATTATCTGGATTAAATAGAACCTCAGTTAAATCTCCTATATTAGATCCAGTTTGTCTTGAAACTTCTCTCAAAAAATCATTCGAATCAAAATCAGTTGTTGAATCCAAGCCACTTTTATATTCTCCGTTAATTCTTTCAATCTCTTCAGGAGTTCTTTTCGTTACCAATCCTATATTTTTAATTATCCTCTCTCCAGAGGTCTTAGTATCAAAAATAGTTTTATCTATATCAAAAAGCGTTATTCGCTCCATAAGCGATTGTACTATATAAACCGGTTTTAAGTTAAAATAGTCCAATGACGGAAACTCTTCAAAATAAATTTTTAAGTGAATATCAAAAGCTAAACGAACAACAACGCCAAGCTGTCGATACTATTGAAGGTCCAGTTATGGTTATTGCCGGAGCGGGGACTGGGAAAACCCAAACTATTACCCTGAGGATAGGAAAAATTCTAAGTACTACTCAAGTCAACCCTAACAATATTTTATGTCTCACTTTCACCGAAAATGCCGCTCTCAATATGCGTTCTCGTTTATTTTCTATCATTGGTCCATCAGCCTATGGTGTCCGTATTTCTACTTTTCATGGTTTTTGTAATTCTGTCATTCGCGACAACCCCGAAAAGTTTTTATTTTCTCAAAAGGAATCTACTGCCATCGATGACGTTAAACAAATCCAAATAATTCGTTCTCTTATTGACAACCTCCCACCTACTAGTAACTTCAAAAATATTAACTCTGCTTATTTTTTTCAAAAAGATATTATCCGTTCTATTCAAAATTTAAAAAGGGAAAACATTATCCCTGATAAATTTGAAGAGCTGATCAATTTTGCTGTTGATTTTGTCAAAATTGCCGCCTCTGCCGTTGATGCTCTTTCAGCGGTTCGTGCTTCCAAAAATGCCGCTCCTCAAATTACTTCCATTATCCAGAGTCTTTTAACTACCAATATCAATGTTCTTTACCAAACTCGTATCAACTATTTTTTGACTCTTTTCGACCAAGGTCAAATAACCTTGTCGCAACTCAAACAAGAAGTCAAAGATTTTATTCTTAAAACTCAAAATTCTCTTGATAAACAAGCTGATTTATTAACTGTCTATCGGGGCTATCAACAGGAGCTTCTTAATCAAAATCTTTTTGATTTTGAGGACATGATTCTTTGGGTTGTTAATGCTTTCAAAACCGATAAAAATCTTTTAGCCGATTATCAAGAAAAATTTCAATATCTTTTGGTTGATGAGTTCCAGGACACCAACTCGGCCCAAATGGATATTTTGAATTTATTAACCCAGTCTCAAGAAAACCCCAATATCTTTGTTGTAGGGGACGATGATCAATCAATTTTTAGGTTCCAAGGCGCCGCTATCGAAAATATCTATACTTTTTATCAAAGATATAAAGATCACATCAAAGTTATTGCTCTCAAAAATAATTATCGTAGCCATCGATTAATTTTGCAGTCTTCTGATAATGTTATTAAAAACAACCAAACCAGAATTTCTAATTTTATAGAGAATCTTGATAAGTCTCTCATTGCCACCAAAGATTTTGACCCCGACCCTATTAATTTATTTGTTGCTAATAGTGACACTGAAGAAAATTTTTATATTGCCAATCGTGTCAAACAACTTATCGACAATGGTACTAAGCCTTCCGAAGTTGCTCTTCTTTTTCGCAACAATTCTGACGTCCAAGATATCATCCCTTTCTTAAATAATTTCAAAATCCGTTTTTTGCGCACTGACTCAATCAACATTCTCGACAATCTTTATATCCAGCAACTTCTTGATCTTTTCCGTTATCTGGACAATCCTGCTGATGATGTTTTATTGGGAAAAATTCTTTCTTTCCGATTTCTAAAAATAAAATCTCTTGATCTTTATCATCTTTTTCATTTCAGTCGCAAAGACAATTCGCCTTTGTCTCAACTTATTGCCTCTCCAGATAAATTAAAAGATTTGGACATTACCCAAAACACTCAAACCAAACTAGCCAATTTTGTTAAACGAGTTGCTCGAATTCAAAAAGATAAAAATAATTTGCCTCTTCCAGAAATCTTCCTTAAAGTTATTCGTAAATTTAAATATCTAGAATACCTTCTGGATCATAGTGATGTTACTTTACTCAAACAAGTTGACCGTCTTTATTCTCATCTCAAAACTAGTCTATCTGTCGAAAAGATCGATCTTCATCAATGGGTGACCAACTTAGCTACTTTGGTTGATAATGAAATTTCCATCAATAGTTTACCCCTTGTCGATGATCTTGATAACAGTATTCGTTTGATGACAGTTCACAAAAGTAAAGGTCTAGAATTTGAACATGTTTTTCTAATCAAAGTTTTGTCAGGCAAATGGGACAGTTCTATTTCTCGTACCAATATTAAATTGCCTTTAGGCATTATCAAAACCGAAATCGCTTCTGCTGTTTTAGGCAAAGATATTGAAGAAGACCGCCGCCTTTTTTATGTTGCCTTAACTCGGGCTAAAAACCAAATTTATATCTCCTATACTAAGTTCAATGACTCTGGTAGAGAACAGCTTCCTTCCGTTTTTATCAACGAAATCGATCCTTCCATGATCCAAAAAGTTTCTTCCAGTTTAAATACCGAAGCTTCTGCACTAGAAAATTTATTTAGTCCTAAAAATCCTCAAATTAATTCTCTTGATCTTCAGGGTTATCTCCAAAATTATTTAACCACTCAATATAAGTTCAATATTACCCACCTCAATTCTTATCTTAAATGTCCTCTTTGTTTCTTTTTTAAAACTATCTTAAAACTTCCCGATACTAAGGGGCTAAGTGCCTCTTTTGGTACCAGCGTTCACGCCGCCCTCAATTATCTCTTTAATATTTACAAAGACAAAAATACTCTTATTCCTTTAGAAAAATTCCTTTTTGTTTTTGAGGACAATCTTAAAAAACAAAATATTTCCGATTCTGACTTTGACCTTCTTGCCACCAAAGGCCGGCCAGTTTTAACCGACTATTACCAACATTATCAAAACGATTTCAACGGTCATTGTTTTACTGAACACGATTTTAAATTTTATAACTCTCGTTTAGGTGATATCCCATTAACTGGTAAGATTGACAAGATCGAACTTCTTGATGGTAAAAATGTTAATGTTGTCGATTTCAAAACCGGTAAACCCGATTCAAAATATAAAGAATTAAGCCAAGAAGGAGATTATTTTCGTCAGTTGGTTTTTTACAAACTTTTGTGTCAACACTCAATTGGGTTTCCTTATCATGTTCAATCAGGAACTATTGATTTTATTGAAAAAGACAATCGGGGTAATTTCAAAAAAGTTGATTTTCAAATCACTGATGATCATGTCTCCCAATTGTCCAAATTAATCACCGATACCTATCAAAAAATTCTTAATTTAGAATTTGCCCCATCCGAAAAATGTGACGATCCTGACCACCTCCATTATTTATTTGAAAAATATTTTAAATGAAATTAAAAATCAAACGTTTCGATAAATCCTTACCATTACCTATTCACAAAACTGCCGGTGCTGTTGCTGTCGACTTGTATTCTCGTGAGGAAATTACTGTTGAAGCTCATCAATTAAATTACGTTCCTATGAATGTCGCTATCGAAATTCCTGATGGCTATTTCGTTATGATGGCTCCCCGTAGTTCTACTCATAAACTAGGTATTACTGGGATCAATGGAATTGGTGTTTTTGATCGAGACTTTTGTGGTGACAATGATGAATATCGCTTTATTGCCTACAATTTCACTGACACTCCGGTAATTATCGAAAAAGGCACCCGTCTTTGCCAGCTTTTATTAATCAAATGTGAAAACTTCGATTTTGAAGAAGTTGAATCTATGGGGAATTCAGATAGAGGTGGTTTAGGAACTACAGGAGTAAAATAACGATTTTTTGAAATGCTACAATCATTCTATGACCTTCGTTTATATCCTTCTAGTTTTAATTCTCGCTACCCTCATTTTTCTTATCGTCAAAAATAAAAAACCCGATAATCAAGAAATTTCAAAAGAAATTGCCAACAGTTTAAATCAGCTTTTCCCCGAAGTTCTCAAAAACGCCAATCAACAATTAATTACTATGGCCGACCAAAAAATCGGTACCGATTTAAATAACAAAAAACAAGCCATCGAAGAATTAGTCAGCCGAGCCTTATTAGAAATTGAGAAGAGTAATAAAAAAATGGAAGAAGTTGAAATTAAACGTACCGGCTCTTTTTCAGCCCTAGCCGAACGTCTTGAAGAACAAAAAACTCTTACTAACCAACTAAAAGTTACTACTGAAGGGCTCAAGAATGTTTTAAGTAACAATCAAATGCGCGGTGCCTTTGGCGAACAAGTAGCCGAGGATTTACTTAGAATGTCCGGCTTTGTTAGTGGAGTTAACTACGATAAACAAGTCTCTGGTGACTCCTCCCGACCTGATTTTACGGTCTACATGCCAGATGGTATGAAGGTTAATGTTGACTCTAAATTTCCTTATCAAAATTTAGTTAAAATGAGTGAAGCCGACAGTAAAGAAGAAAAAGAACGCTACAAAAAACTTTTTGAACAAGATATTAAATCCAAAATCAAAGAGGTGACTAGCCGAGAATACATTAACCCAGAAGAAAATACTGTCGATTTCGTCATTTTGTTTATTCCTAATGAAATGATTTTTAGTTTTATCTATGATCGTTTCCCTGAAGTTTGGCAAGATGCTATGGGTAAGAAAGTTATTTTGGCCGGACCATTTTCCTTCACTGCTATTTTACGTATGGTTCATCAAGCTTACGACAATTTCCGTTATCAAAAAAATGTCGCTACTATCATTGGTTATATCAAAAAATTTAGTGAAGAATTCGAAAACTACAACAAAGGTTTCAAAGACCTTGGTGTTCGTATCGAATCACTTCAAAAACAATATGTTGCTGTCGACACTACCCGTACTAATCAACTAGTTAAAATCGTCAATAAAATCAAAACCGAAGAGCCACAGGATATCCAACAACTCCATGAATAAGAAATATTTAGTTTTTTCTATTATTTTTTGGTCGAATTTATTTATCTTTACTTATTTCACCCCTCCCAATTTTATTTGGTCTAAAATTGTTTTTTTCTTAATTTTATTTTCTTGTTTTTTAACCACCTCCTATATTTTCTCCAAACAACACTGTTTCAATTTCTTTTTTTCACTTTATTTATCATCATTATTTTTACTCCGATTATTTCATCAGCTGTTTCTTATGAATTTTGTTTTTCTTACGTGTCTTTTCATTTGTCTTTTCTTTCTTTGCTATAACAAACAAGATAAAAAGCAGTTAGTTGATCAATAGGGTATAATAGGCCAAATAATCCAACAGCGGATTTAGCACTAATGTGTTTTTAACAACTTACAGAATTGAAGGAGGTAGTCAACTTGAAGGAATTTCATCCCAAGAATCGAAAGAGGTTCTCGTCAGACCAGGTTATCAACTGGGTTACTTACGCCTTTATTATTATCCTCAGCCTGTGTTACTTCGCCCTTTTAAACTATTCTTACAATACTCCTGCCGATCCTCGCAAAAGAGATCAGCCAGGAAGGCTGTTCTTTGTCGATAGTCAAGAAATGGGATACTATACTTAACTTTGAAAGGAGGTGAAATTATGAAGAGTCTGTCGGATTTTCTCGAGAGAATATTTCCTCGTAAACACAAAGTAGAACCCCTGTCTGCCGACCAGGTCCGTCGCGCCAAAATGAGAATTATCGAAGAAGAGTTCCATTGCGTCGGCGCCACCAGCCATATCGCTGACAACAACCGGATCGATAATATGATCACAGATATCGAATCTCAAGATATCCTGCGCCAAGGCCGCGCTCTACGAATCCTCGGGCTGAAAGAGTCTAGTGACAATCTCAAGTTGTTTACTAGCGATTTCATCGCGAACCTCAAAGCTATTAAATAATTCTGTAAGCCGGTGCGCTGGACCAATTCTCAATCGAGAAATCCAGCGCACCATCCCAACTCCAAAGTAAATTTGTTTTTCCCTCTTGACACTCGCTAGCACTCATTCTATTATATTGCTAATATGTCAGATTTAACCCAACGACAAATCAAGATACTAAAATGTATCACTGAAGAGTTTATTGAATCTGCTGCTCCAGTCGGTTCCGAAACTCTCGAAAAAAAATATTCTCTTGGTATTTCATCGGCTACTATCCGTAACGAAATGTCTACTCTCACCCAAATGGGATTTTTAAAGAAAGGTCATCTTTCTGCTGGTCGTGCTCCTACTTCTATGGGGCTTAAATACTATGTCCGTAATTTAATGACCCGAAAGAATTTAAGTGTTAGTGAAGAAATCGGTGCCAAAGAAAAAGTTTGGGATTATCGTAATGAATTTGATCGTCTTCTTCGCGAAACCACCAAAGAACTAGCGACCAAAACTCGTTCTATGGCTATTGCTACCACAGATCACGGTCTTATTTACAGTTACGGTGCTTCAAATTTATTAGAAGAACCGGAATTCTACAATATTGATGTCACCAAAACCGTCCTTTCTTTATTAGATAATTACAATTTTTGGTTTGAAATCATTAACAAAGCCGGTGTTATGAACGACGAAAGTGTTGTTCATTTACTTATTGGCGAAGATTTAGGGTTAGAACATCTTGAATCTTGTGGCTTCATTTATCAAAACTATGAAGCTGGTCCACATCGGGGAATCTTAGGTGTTGTTGGTCCGGCTCGTTTCCACTACACCCATGTCGTTCCTGTTGTTGATTATTTTGCTGATTTGCTTTCTAAAATTACCCGTTAATTCATAAATTATGACTAAAGCTAAAAAAACTAGTCCTGATTCAACTGGACCAAAAATTCTTGAATTAGAACAAAAAAACATCTTACTCGAAGACAAGCTAAAACGTTCTTTAGCTGATTATTCTAATCTCGAAAAAAGAGTTGAATCTCAACGCCAATTCTTCGTTACTTTGGCTACTACTGCCATTATCACCAAAATGATTGAAGTCCTTGATGATTTTTATCTTTCTTATAATCACCTTCAAGATCAAGGTCTCAAAATGGCTATCGATAAATTTGTTTCTGTCCTCAAAACCGAAGGTGTCGAAGAAATCAATGCTCTTGATCAGGAATTTGATCCAGAAACCATGGAATGTGTTCAAGTAGTCGAAGGTAAAGAAAATTATGTTATTTCTGTCAAAAAACCAGGTTATAAATTAAATGGCCATGTCATCCGACCTTCACAAGTTAGCGTCGGGAAACCAGACCAAATTAGTAATTAATTAAAAGTTAAAAATTAACAAAACATATGTCAAACAAAATCATCGGAATCGATTTAGGTACTACCAACTCCTGCGTTGCAGTTATGGAAGGTGGCAGCCCTAAAGTTATCGTTAGTTCAGAAGGCCGCAATACTATCCCATCTATTGTTGAGCCAGTTAAAAAATTAGTTGGCGATTTAGCTAAACGTCAAATGGTCCTTAATTCTCAAAACACTGTCTACAGTGTCAAAAGATTAATGGGTCGCCGTATTGATGACCCTGAAGTTAAAAAAACTCAATCAGTTGCTCCATACAAGATTGTCGCTGGTAAAGACAATATGGGTGCTGTTGAAATTAATGGTAAAGCCTATACTCCTCAAGAAATCTCAGCTATGATTTTGCAAAAAGCCAAAGCTGACGCTGAAAAATATCTTGGTGAAAAAGTTACTGACGCTGTTATTACCGTTCCTGCCTATTTTGACGATTCTCAACGTCAAGCTACTAAACAAGCGGGTGAAATCGCCGGTCTCAATGTTCAACGTATTGTCAATGAGCCAACTGCTGCCGCTTTAGCCTATGGTATGGATAAAAAGAAGAATGAGCTTATTGCTGTTTACGATTTAGGTGGTGGTACTTTTGATATTTCTATCCTCGAAATCGGTGATGGTATTTTTGAAGTTAAATCTACCAACGGTGATACTTTCCTTGGCGGTGACGATTTTGATCAAAAAATCATTACTTGGATCATTGAAGACTTCCAAAAACAAAACGGAGTTGATTTAGCCAAAGATCCACAAGCTTTACAACGTGTTCGTGAAGCTGCTGAAAAAGCCAAAATCGAACTTAGTAATTCTGCTGAAACCGAAATTAATTTACCTTTCTTAACTCAAAAAGATGGTCAGCCTCTTCACTTAACCAAGAAAATGACCCGATCCGAGTTAGAAAAGTTAGTTGATGATTTAATTCAAAAAACTATCGGTCCAGTTGAAAAAGCTCTCAAGGATGCTAATGTCACCAAATCTGATATTAAAGAAATCATCATGGTTGGCGGTATGACTCGTATGCCAAAAGTTCAAGAAGTAGTCAAAAACTTTTTTGGCAAAGAATTGAACAATAATGTCAACCCAGATGAAGTGGTAGCCATCGGTGCTGCTGTTCAAGGAGCTGTTCTTACTGGTGAAGTCAAAGATATTGTTCTTCTTGATGTTACTCCATTAACTTTTGGTATTGAAACTGCCGGTGGTGTCCGTACTCCTCTTATCGAGAGAAATACGACTGTCCCTACCAAGAAATCTCAAGTATTTACCACCTACTCTGATAATCAACCTCAAGTTGAAATCAATGTTTTACAAGGTGAACGACCAATGGCTAATGACAATAAATCTCTTGGCCGATTCGTTCTTGATGGTATTCCACCTGCACCTCGCGGGCTTCCTCAAATTGAAGTCACTTTTGATATTGATAGTAATGGCATTTTGTCAGTCTCTGCCAAAGATAAAGGCACTGGCAAAGAACAACGCATCACTATTCAAAACGCTACTAATTTAAAAGAAGAAGAAATTGAGCAAATGAAAAAAGATGCTGAAGCTCATGCTCGTGAAGATGAAGACAAACGTCTTCTTGCTGAGGCCAAAAATAAGCTTGATGGAACCATCTTTTCTGGTGAAAAAACTCTTAAAGATTTCGCTGATAAAGTCAAGCCAGAGGACAAAGAAAAGATTGAGTCTAAACTCAAAGAAGCTAAAGAAATTTTAGCCAAGACTGAGGCTAAGGCTGATGATCTTAACAAAGCCTCTGATGAACTAGGCCAAATTCTTCAAACTGTTGGCGCTGCTATTTATCAACAGCAACAACCGGGTACCCCAGGTCCAGATGCTGGCCAAGCCCAACCAGGACAAGAACCTCCCAAAACAGACGAAACTAAAGAAGCTGAAGAAGGTGAAGTCGTTCAATAAACCAATTATTTCGCAGAGACGGACTGAAATTTCAGGCCGTCTCTGTTCGAATAGAGTGTTAAAATAACTTTCATGAAAAAAGATTTTTACGAAGTTTTAGGTGTTGCCAAAGGCTCTTCTAAAGACGAAATCAAAAGTGCCTATCGTAAGGCTGCTTTGAAATATCATCCTGACCGCAACAAAGCCCCTGATGCTGAAGAACACTTTAAAGAAATTAATGAAGCTTATGAAGTTCTAAGCAATGATCAGAAAAAATCAGCTTACGATCAATTTGGTCACGCCGCTTTCGACCCTAATTCTGGTCCATCCGGTGGTCGTACTTACACTCAACAAAATGGTCCATTTAATTTTACCTATACCCAAAGTGGCGGAAATGTCGGTGGTGCTGATTTTGATTTCGGTGGTTTTAGTAATCCTTTTGATATTTTTGAACAATTTTTTGGCGGGGGATCATTTGGTCAATCCCGCCAATCAAAAAGATTAGAAACCTACAAAATTAGTCTCTCTTTTCTAGAAGCCGCCAATGGCTGCCAAAAAGAAGTTAATATTGATGGTAAACGCAAAAATATCAAAATCCCTGCCGGAGTTGATGACGGTCAAAGAATTAGATTTAAAGAATTTATTCTTTATATTGATGTCCAACCAGACAAAATTTTTAAACGCGAAGGTAACGATATCTTTGTCACCGTCACTCTTAGCTTTTCTCAGGCTGTTCTTGGTACCGACATCGAAGTCCCTACACTTACTGATCCTATAAAAATAAAAGTTAAATCAGGTACTCAACCAAATACTTTGGTTAGGTTGCGAGGCAAAGGAATTCCTGATGTTAACGGCTATGGAGTTGGTGATCTTTATATTCGTCTTATGGTTGAAGTCCCTACAAAATTAAATTTCCGTCAAAAAGAACTTATTCGTCAATTAGGTTTATAAAACCATTGAAACCTATAGTTGATTGTGTTTAACTAACATGTGTTTTCTAGTTACCAATCAAATCCATCAAAAGTATTAATTAAGAATAATTCTTCACAACTTTTTGTTTTGCTTGGTATTTTAATGCTGGCTATTTCCCTACCTCTAATTACCAATCTGGTCCAAAAATCTCAGGATAATAGAAGTAGCGCTAGTGAGGCTGGTAATATCAAAATATCTTTCAAGTTTTCCATAGAAGGTGTTAAACCGATTGAAAATAACTCCTTATGTCTCAATAATTCTAATCAAGTTACCTTTGATTTAAAAAACGTAACTTATAATTCTTCTCAAACCAATATCACCACTACCTTCTCTCCAGTGGTGGGTGAAGTTAATACCAACGGTGATCAAGTCTTTAAAACCAATGAAGTTACTCTAGACTCTAAATTCAATTCAGTTACTGATCTTAATTATCTTAAAGTCAGATGGCCCTTTACCCTAAAATCAATCATGTGTGTTGATAACCAAGGAGGTCTCATTGCTGATGGTTCTGTTTGTAGTTTAAGTCTCTCCAATGGTTCTGTCTTTGATTTTTCAGAATATCCGTTAAAAACTGGTGATATTAATAATGATGGTCTAGTTAACGGAGTTGATTTCTCATATATAAAAGTTAGATTCAAATCCGGAGCTAATGTCTCCTGTGGTATTGAAGCTGATCTTAACCTAGATGGTGTGGTTAATGGTCTAGATGGGGTTTTAGTTAAAAAGAATCTATTACAAGCTGATGATATTACTTATTTTTCTCCATCTTTATCTGCTCCCTTAACCCCAACTTCAAAACCAACCACTATTATAACCAACCCAACTTCTGGACCAACATCGATTCCAACAATAGCTCCAACCCCAACAGACAACGAGGAATACGACCCTGATGAACCAGACGAACCCGATGAACCAACCACTACCCCTGGAATCACTCCTACAATTACTCCGGGAACTACCCCAGCTCCAACTCCGGCAGATGGTAGTTTGTCTTATCAACAACTAATCCAACCGATTAATATGAATTCAATTAAAACTAAAATGGGTAGGAGTGAATATAAATTTGATAGCAAAAAGAATGTTAATTTTAGCTATATTGAGCCGACTCTGCCAACAAAGGGAAGTTTCAAAAGGTCAGACATAATTAGAGCTGCCAGATCACTTTTAGGGATTCCTTATTGGATGGGTGGTGGACACCATTATAGTGGTAACAGTGAACATATTTACAACGGTATCGATCCTGATTGGGGCAAAAAAGTTACTGCCCCAAAAGAAGGTCAAACAAATGCCAAAAGAACCTATCATGGATTAGATTGTTCAGGATTCGTTAGATGGGTTTATAAATATGTCACCGGTAAAAACGTAGGTAATCGTGCTGCTGATATTTACAAAGCTTCAGAAAAAATAAGTAAATCACAACTCAAACCAGGGGATATTGGGTTTTATTCATCAAGTAGCGGTAATCACATCGGTATTTTTCTAGGTAAAGGGACTGATGGAAAATATTATTATATCCACTCATCTGGATATAGCTCCAAAGCTGGCCCGCAACAATTAGGTGGAGTTTATATTTCAGCTTTTAAATTTACTAACTTTGGCAGGATAAAAGTAAACTTACAAGATCAATAGTTTTTATTCTTGATGGTATATCTAATTGCTTCGGTTTCTGTCTTTTTAATTTAATTTCTGGTATAATTCCAACTATAATAATTTGTTGGACTTAAAACTTTTGGGGCTGGAACAGCCCCTTTTTTAATCCTACTAATAATAAGGAGAAATTATGGATTTAAAAAAACTACCAAAAACAGAATTTGCTGCTGCCGTCGCTCAAATCGCCGGTGAAAGAAATATTGATGTTCAATC
>CAZNDF010000011.1:0-15011 GCA_964571775.1 uncultured Gammaproteobacteria bacterium
GTAAAACGATCGATACCCATACCCCATCCAGAGGTTGGTGGCATACCGTATTCCAAAGCACGAATATAATCACTGTCAAATTGCATAGCAGTTTCATTACCTTTCTTTTCTAAAGCAACTTCTTCCAACCAACGATCAGCTTGATCTTTGGGGTCGTTAAGCTCATTGTAGGCTTTTAAGAATTCTGTGCCACAGATAAGTAGTTGGAAAGAAGATATTTTGGCCGGGTTATCAGCTTTACGTTTGGCTAAAGCAATCATTTCGGCAGGATAGTCACAAACATAGGCTGGACCAACAATGTTAGGACGGACATGTTCTTTGTAGAGAGCATCAAAACAAGCTCCAAGACCAACAACACCTTTCATATCAACTTTGATATTTTTGTCTTTTATAGTTTGTTTAAATTCTTCTTCGGTTTTGATTTGGTCAATATTTATCCCAGTATGTTTTTGAATAACATCAGTAAAAGTGATTCTTTCTATAGGTTTAGTAAAATCAATTTCAGTACCTTGAAAGGTAAATTTTAGATCTCCCTTGATTGACTGAACTATATGTTTGACTAATTTTTCGGTAAAATCCATTAAAACGTTGTAATCGATATAAGCCCAATAAAATTCGATTTGAGTGAATTCAGGATTGTGAAAACGAGAAACACCCTCGTTGCGGAAATCACGAGAAACTTCGTAAACTTTTTCAAAACCACCAACAATTAATCTTTTGAGGTAAAGTTCGTCGGAGATACGAAGATACATATCCATATCTAAAACATTGTGGTGAGTAATAAATGGTTTAGCAGAAGCACCGCCATAAACTGGTTGTAAGATTGGGGTTTCGACTTCTAAGAATCCGTGATCATCAAGGAAAAGACGCATCTGGGTTAAGATTTTGGTTCTAGTTTTAAAAACTTCTCTAACTTCTGGATTAACGATAAGATCAACATAACGTTGACGATAGCGATCTTCAACATCTTTGAGACCATGCCATTTTTCAGGTAGTGGACGTAAATTTTTGGCTAAAATTTCAAATTTAAAAACATTGATAGTAGTTTCACCGGCTTGGGTTTTGAAAACATCACCACAGACGGAAATAATGTCTCCTAAATCAAGAAGTTTTGTTTGGGCCATTTTTTCGGCTAATATTTTTTCTTGAAAAAAAAGTTGGATTTTGCCAGTTTGGTCATGGAGGTCGGCAAAAAGAATTTTACCGTGACCACGAAGAGACATGATCCGTCCGGCAACTTCGACAGATTTATCAAGAGATTCACGAGCGTCAGAAATAGTTGATTTTTTGGATAAATTTGGTTGCGGATAAGGGTTTATCCCAAGAGACTTAATTTTCTCAAGTTTATCTTGTCGTTGTTTTTGAAGTTCGTTAAGCTTAATGTCTGCCATGAAGTTATTTTACTATATTCAAGGCTATATTAGTTAATAGAGACGATTTTGTAAGTGATTTTTCCAACTGGAGCATCGACTTCAATTTCGTCATTAATTTTCTTTCCCATCAAAGCTCGGCCTAAGGGTGATTGATCAGAGATCTTGTTGACAGTTGGATCTGATTCAAGGTGGTTAACTATAAAAAATTCTTTGGTATTAGAAGCAATTTTTATTTTTACTTTACAACCAACTTGGATAGAGTCACAATCAACATTATCACTAATAATTTCACTGACTTCGAGCATTTCCTCGATTTCGTCAATTTTAGTATTGGTAACTTCGAGTTCTTCTTTGAGTTGAGAAGCTAAACCATCCTCCCCTGACTCGTCTGGTTGAGCAACTTCTTCAATTTGAGTAATTAAATGGTCTTGTTTCTTTTTTAATTCACCTAATTGTTCGACTAATCTGTCATAGCCATCCTTGGTCAAAAGACTTTTGTTGTTCATTTTACAAAATTTAAAGATTTAATAAAAAACTCCCGGGTTTTCTAAAAATCTGCTCGGGAGCTGCAGATGAGTAAGTATCTTAATGGAAAGGCCTCCTTTTGTCAAATTAAAATAAATGGTTTAATTAAGAGAATATGGATAACTTTTTTAAAGTAACACCAAGAAAAAGAAGCGTCAAGATCAAGTCAAAAAAAGGAGTTATTTACAACAATCCAAGTTGGTGGGAAAAATGGCTTTTTTATCTAGGGACAGTGATTATTTTCTTTTCTGTGGGGGTTTTGGGATATATATATCAACCGTTAATGAAAAGCTGGATTACTTATAAGGCAATAGATCAAGAAAAAATAGTAGAAAAAGTAAGTGTAGTAGAACAAGAAATAAAAAGCGAAACTAATATTGAAATAGAAAAGGAAAGTGATGAATTTAATATTGAAGTACCAAAAATTGGAGCTAATGCCAAAATTATAAAAGGGGTTTCTCCTTATAACAAAAAAGAATATATGGCAGTCTTGAAAGGCAATGATATCGCCCAGTCATCAATATCATCATTGCCTGGAGACGGAAAAGGAACGACTACTTATTTGTTTGCCCATTCAACACAGCAAGAATTATTGGCAGCTAGACAAAATTCGGTTTTTTATCTTTTGGGTGAATTAAATAATGATGATGTTATTTTGATAAATTATAAGGGAAAAGATTATATGTATAAGGTATATACAAAAAAAATCATTGGGCCTAAAGATACCGAATATCTTAGCTATTCTGAAAAAGATCGAGAACTGTTGGTGTTACAGACATGTTGGCCAATCGGAACAAACTGGCAAAGATTGTTAGTTTTTGCCGAAAGAATTTAATTTTTTGATATAATTAAATTCAAATTATGGGATTAGACTTATCTTTTAGCGATAATTATTGGCAGGATTTGGAATATGTAATTTCCAAGATACCTAATTTTGATAAAATTTTAATCAAAAAAGGATATGATTTCATGACTAAGGCCCATGAAGGACAGAAGAGATATTCCGGTAAACCATATATATCTCATCCCGCCTGGATTGCAAAAGTGGTAGCTCAATTGAATATTGGGCAAGAAGCGGTCTTGGCGTCGCTGCTTCATGATTGTGTGGAAGATACTAATATTACAATTGATGATATTGCCAAAGAGTTTGGAGATGAAGTAGCTCTGCTGGTTTCCGGTTTAACCGAAGTAAAAACAAAAACATCCGGGTTACAAATAAATAATACCAGTGTGGAAATTTACAGAAAATTTTTCTTTTCTTCAGTAAATGATGTTAGGGTTTTGATAATAAGATTGGTGGACAAACTACATAATAGTATGACAATAGAATATTTGTCGAAAGAAAGGCAGATAATTTATGCTAAAAATATTATGAAAGTTTACGGTCCGTTGGCAGAATATGTAGGGTTACATTATTTTAAGAAAAAGATTGAAGATATAGCTTTTAGAATTCTTTACCCCGAAGAAGCAGAAAAGATCCAAAAGTTTTTTAAGGATAGGGAAAAAGATGAAATAAAAGCCTTAAATTTAATCAAGAACGAAATAGAAAGAATTCTCAAAATAAACAATATCAACAATACTATTGTTGAAGGAAGAATTAAAAGTCTTTATAGTACTTATTCAAAGATCAAAAGAAAAGGTGAAGATTATCAGGTAAAAGATAGAGTAGCCATACGGGTTTTGACGGATAATTTAGTTGATTGTTATACGGTTTTGGGACTGCTTCACGCCAAATATAAATATTTGCCTGAAGAGTTTGAAGACTATATTTCAGCACCGAAACCAAATGGTTACCGGTCGATTCAGACGACTATCGGATGGAAAGACAGAATGACGGTGGAAATCCAAATAAAAACCAAAGAAATGCATGAATTTAATGAGTTTGGGCCGGCTTCACATATAGCTTATAAAATGGGAAAAGGGGTTGAAAATGGTGGACGGGGAATGGAATGGGTTAAAGATTTGGTTAAATGGCAAAAAGGAGATAACAATATTAATAATTATCAAATTAAAGTATTAACTAATTATATATATGTATTCACGCCTAAGGGAGATACTATTCAATTGCCCAAAAAAAGTACTGCATTAGACTTTGCTTACAGAATTCATACCAGTGTGGGAGACAGGTGTATTGGGGTGAAAATAAACGGTAAAATGGCCAAAATCAATAATGAATTAAAAACAGGAGATTTGGTAGAAGTTTTGCTGGGTAAAAAACTAAACGTCAATAAAAATTGGATAGATGTAGTGAGAACAACTACTGCTAGAGACCACATAAAAAAGACAATGAAACTTGAATCAGAAAGTAAAAAATGATATAATTTAGCTATTATAGGTTGTTAAATTAGTGAGCAAGGAAAATAGAGTGTTGCCAGGTCAGGTTCGTTTTAATGTATATACAGGTGACTTATTAGTTCCTATGGTTCCCGGAAAACCCCCTGAAAAATTTGATGAGATCCAAAAACGCCTACCAACTGAAGAATTGCCGGTTTGCGCTTTTATTAATACAGAAGGATTAATGATAATCAGAGATAGGGTCAATGAAAAAAGAAATGCTTTTGTTGGGACGGATGAGGAATTAGCCAAAAAATTGGTAGTTTTTATGGGCGGAAGAACAAAAATACAACTTGATCCCAGCGAAGAGTCAAGAAAAGGTTATGAGGTAAAATTAAATATTGGAATTATAGCCTGGGAAACTCCAGCCATAGATGAACAAGATATTCCGGATGGACACGGTTTTTATCAACTACTAGGGGTTTACAGAGAATATAAAGCGACAGGAAAAGTCAGCACCGACAAGTCGATTAGAAAATACGCCACGATTCAAAAGTCGAACAAAAATCATCCTGAGGCTTTTTATGTAGGCGAATGTTTTTTTGCTAGACAAAAAGAGGCTATTAAGGTGAAAAAATCTAACTACGAGAGGACTGGTTATTTTTGGGGGAGAAAGTAATCTTTTTAAGTAAATTTTTTCTGTATTTATTGGAAAAACGATGGGCTTCATCACGAAGTTGTTGAAGTAGCTGGAGGGCGGGAGAATTTTTAGGCAGATTAATTTCTTCCCAATTATCGATGTTTTTGATAACAATAGTCTCAAATTTTTTGGCTAGCCCGATTATAGTTGGTAGATCGTAGTTTTTAGATCGTAGAAAATCATAATTTAGTTGAAACGCTTGGATAGCAGCAGAAACTTGGGGTTTCCCTCCGTCCACCAGGATAATATCAGGGTATGGCCATTCTGAATGTTTAAGACGACGGTAGATAATTTCTTTAATCATAAATTGGTCGTCTTGAGCAACCTTGGTACTAATTTTAAATTGACGATATTGAGATGAATTGATTTTGCCATCTTGATAAACAGTCATAGCCCCAACAAAAACTTTAGAACCAAGATTAGAAATATCATAAGCTTCAATTCTGTTTATTTTTTGGAGCTGAGGAAAATTTGAAGATAAAGTTAAGGTCAATTGGTCGACGGCCTTTTGATATTTATCTTCTTTAAAATCAATTTCTTGATAGAGATGGCTGAGACTTTGCCAGCCAGAGGTAACGTATTTCAGAGAATTTATTTGATCCCGGCGAGTTTTGGCCATCTCATAATTTTCTGATTTAGAAAAATAAGCCATTTCCTTATTTAATTGGCTGATTAATTTTTGAAAATGTCCGTTAAGAATTTTTTTAATATTGGAAATATTGCGACGATATTCTTGGGGGTCAGGATTTGGCCCAGGACAAAGACCAATATGACAATAAAGACATGTTCTTGGCTCATGTTTTTTCGAATAGTAGGGGAATATTATTCTAATAGTTTTAAGAAGGCTTTTGACTGAACGGCTGTCAGGAAATGGTCCATAAAAAAAATTATCTTGGTTAAGAGTGGATTTGAAAGCAGGCTTAATCAGGGGAAACTTATCCTTAGTAATAGTGATATAAATGTAACTTTTATCGTCTTTGAGTTGAGAATTAAATTTGGGTCGGTATTGTTTGATAAGGCTGGACTCTAAAATTAGAGCTTCAATCTCGGAATCGACAACGCGGAAATCGATATCAGCGATTTGAGAAACTAAATGACTAGTTTTATAACCCAAAGCATGGTCGGTCTGAAAATACTGAGAAACCCGTTTCTTGAGATTGACAGCTTTGCCAACGTAAATGATTTTTTTCTGACTGTTTTTGTAAATATAAACACCAGGTTTAGATGGAAGATTCTTAATATCGATCACAGGATATTATATAATGAAAAGATGAAAGTAACGGAAAAAATTTTGTTGGTGGTTTTTACAATTATTTTACTAATTTCTGGTTTTATTAGATTTAAACAAACAGAGAATTATTCGACATCATTTACCTATGATCAGGCGAGAGATATGTTGGATATAAGAGCATTAGGAGAATTCAAAGATATTGCTGTTTTAGGACCAACAACTTCAATTAATGGATTGCGTTTAGGACCATTTTACTATTATTTTAATTTACCAGCTTATTGGCTTGGTGGGGGCAGTCCTCAAGCTTTGGTTTATTGGAATATATTGCTTTTTTTGGGCTCAGCCGGATTTGTGTTTTGGTATTTTAGGAAAAAGAATGTTTGGTTAGGATTTTTGATCGGTTCTTTTATTGCGTTTTCTCCAAGACTTTTTGATATCACGAGAAACTTTTGGAATGCAAATATGGCAACTTATTTGAGTATTTATTTCTTTGTGGCTTTATGGAATTTTTTGGAGAAGAAAGATAATAAATCAATTTTTTGGTTAGGAATGACTAGTGCTTTACTAACTCAGTTTGAAGCGGCTTTTGGAATTGTCTGTGTAGGGTTTTCGGTTTTAATAATACTTTTGAACAAAAAGGCTAATCATTGGAAAGGATTTTTACTGGGGTTAATTCCATGGTTTTTACCTCAAATACTTTTAGATGTAAAAAATAAATTTCAGATGACAAAACTATTATTAGGTTTTTTTGACGGAAGTAATCAGATATTGGGCGATAAGATGGCATTAGGAGAGACAATAACTTCACATATGGGAACAATAAAAGATTTTTTTGAAGGTCAATTTATCCTACCAATGAACTATGGGTTAATTTTATTGGTAATAGCAATAGTATTGATAGTTATCAATAAGAAATATAGGAAATTTGGATTATATTTCTTGGCTTTTTTGGGATTTGGATTTTTATTTTATTTAATGGTTTATCGACATGAACTTAAGTTGTGGTATTTGGAGAGTTTAAGAATTTGGTATTGTTTTGTGGTGGCAATAGCCCTGGTAAATATTAATAAATTTCAAAAAGTAATCGGAGTTTTGGTCGGTTTATTCTTGGTGCGAAATATTTATCTAACATTTAATGACCAATGGCAGTTTGTAGGAAATTTTGGTAAAAATGATCCTAAAAAATTGGATAATTTAATTAAGAATGTAGATTGGGTCTATGAAAAAATGGGCAATGATGGATTCGAGGCTTATTCTCATGTCCCAGAAATCTATGACTATCCAAATCAATATTTATACTGGTGGTATGGAGTAAAAAAATATGGATACATGCCCAATAAAGTTTCCTATAGTATCACTGAAGTGCCAGAATACATGAGAACTCAAAATGTGTTTTATAGAAACACTAGGGAGAGTAAAGGAAAAAAGATCGCCTTAATTTACGAAATTGACAATAGTTATATTGGTTGGCTAAATCAGTTTAAAGATTACTGTATTACGGAGAAATCAGAAATGGATTGGTCGACAAGGATTGAGATAAGAGAAAGATGTAAATAAATTGACCTACTGGTCTGTATTTAAATTTTTCTTGAGATATTGACCAGTGTAACTGCGAGGGCAGTTCATAACATCTTTGATGGTGCCAGCGACAACTAATTCTCCACCCTTTTGACCACCCTCAGGACCCATATCAATTATCCAATCAGCATTTTTAATCATGTCGAGATTGTGTTCAATAACAACAACAGTATTCCCCTTATCAACTAATTTACGTAAGACAGTGATTAGTTTGTCTACATCATAAAAATGAAGACCAGTCGTGGGTTCATCTAGAATATAAAGCATTTTACCTTCGATTACTTTAACTAATTCACGGCTGATTTTAAGACGCTGAGACTCCCCTCCTGATAAGGTATTTGATGGCTGGCCTAATTCTAAATAGCCAAGACCAACTTCTTGAATAGTAGATAATTTTCTCTTGATTTTTGGCATGTTTTTGAAAAATTCCAGAGCCTCATCGACAGTCATTTTGAGAATATCAGCAATATTTTTACCCTTATATTCAACTTCAAGTGTTTCGTCTTTGAATCGTGAACCATGACATTCATCACAGGTAACATATAGATCTGGCATAAATTGCATTTCGATTTTGATTTGACCCTGGCCTTCACAGATTGGGCATCGGCCATTTTTGACATTAAAAGAAAATCGATTAGCATCAAAACCACGGATTTGAGCTTCGGTGGTGTGAGCCATTAAAGCACGGATGTCATCAAAAACTTTTGTATAAGTAGCAGGGTTACTACGAGGAGTTCGACCAATGGGAGACTGATCAACAATCAAAACATCAGAAAGGAATTCGGTTCCAGTAATTTTATCAAATTCTCCTATTGTACCGTAATAACTACCAAGAGTTGCTTTACGAACTCCACCGTACAAAGTGTCATGGACTAAAGTAGATTTACCTGAACCAGAGACACCAGTAACACAAACTAATTTGTTAAGAGGAAAGTCGACATCGACATTTTTTAGATTCCATTGACGACAGCCTTTGATAGAAATTTTGTGGCTGGGATTAATTAAATTTGAATTAAAATTATTTTTAATTTGTAGTCTTCCAGAAAGATATTTACCAGTTAGGGAATTTTTATTGTGCTTTATGTCTTCTAAAGAACCTTGGGCAATAATTTCGCCCCCATTTTTACCAGCATACAGACCAAAGTCGACTATATGATCAGCATTTTTAATGACATCTTCGTCATGTTCAACAACAACAACAGAATTGCCAAGATTTTTTAATTTTTGAAGAGTACCAATTAATCGATCATTGTCTCGAGAATGAAGTCCAATAGTTGGTTCATCAAGAATATATAAAACTCCAGTAAGACCAGTACCGATTTGACTGGCAAGACGAATACGCTGTGATTCACCACTAGATAAAGTACCAGCTTCTCGGTCAAGACCAAGATAATCGAGACCAACAGCCAGTAAAAATTCCATACGGGCAGATAATTCCTGTTTAATAGGAACAAAAATTTCTTTTTCTTTATCACTATTTAAATGAGATTCTAATTCATTAAGCCAAGTGTTTAGCTTTTCTATCGGAAGTTGAGTGATTTGATAGATGTTTTGACCTAAAATATGAATTGACAAAGCCTCTGGATTGAGACGAGCTCCATGACAAATATGACAAACTGTCTTGACCATAAATTTTTCTAACTCATCGCGGACAGCGTCGGATCCAGCGGTAACATAGCGACTTTCCATCATTTTGGCACGCCATTCAGGGAATTTTGAACGATCTATTTGGAATTTTGAGCCAAGACCTTTACATTCGGGACAAGCACCCTGAGGAGAATTAAAAGAAAATAATCGTGGTTCAATTTCTGGAAGAGAAATATTACAGGTAGGACAGGCAAAATTTTCAGAATAAAGAGTATCAATAACTTCTTTGGGGTTAGTGGGAAAATCAAACCCATTATCTAGAACGTGAGAAATAATGACTAACCCATTGGATAACTTCATGGCTTGCTCAGTGTCGTCAATAAGGCGATCAGACAAAGGTTTAGTTTCTTTTAAATTGTCTTTATTGACAGAAACGCGATCGATAACAACATCTATATTATGTTTATTGCTTTTTACAATACCAATATCAGAATAAAGATCAATAATCTGATTATCAACTCTAACCCATTTGTAACCCTGTTTTTTTAGGTTTTCAGTGAGACCTTTGAAATCACCTTTTTTATCACGAACTATGGGAGATAAGACTAAAAATCGATAAATATTTATACCTTTTGCTTCAGAGGATGCTATATTGAGAATTTGATTAACTATTTGTTTACTGGTTTGGGGAGCAACTTCGCGACCACAGTTGGGACAATGAGGATGGCCAATGCGGGCAAAAAGTAAACGAAGATAATCATAGATTTCGGTGACAGTACCAACAGTGGAACGAGGATTGTGAGAAATAGCCTTTTGATTAATAGCAATTGAAGGAGAAAGACCATCAATAAGATCAACTTCAGGGCGTTTCATGTTGCCCAAAAATTGGCGAGCATACGAAGAAAGACTTTCAACATAACGGCGTTGACCCTCGGCAAAAAGAGTATCAAAAGCCATACTCGACTTACCTGAACCGGAAACTCCAGTAAAAACAACTAGTTTATTTTTGGGAAACTCAAAAGAAACATTTTTTAAATTGTTTTCTCGAGCTCCTTTAACGATTATTTTATCAACCATGATTAATTAAATTTAAAATTTACAACTGCTCAACATTTTTAATTTTATCCCGAAGACGAATCGCCTCTTCAAAGTCAAGATCAGCAGCAAAATCACGCATTTGACGCTTAAGTTTGGAAATATAATTCTTTCTTTGAGGAGGAGTTAAACTGTTGGGATCAATTGCTTCTAAATCAGGTTTTGCTTCAGAACGAATTTCTTCAATGATTTGCGGACGGATTGATTTTACCACTGATGTGGGAGTGATGTGGTTATCTTGATTATATTTTATTTGAATAAGGCGTCGACGATTAACTTCGCGAATAGCTCCATCCATTGCATCAGAGACAGAATCAGCATATAAAATTACTTGGCCAGAAAGATGGCGAGAGGCTCGACCCATAATTTGGATCAAAGATGATTTGGAACGCAAGAATCCCTGCTGATCAGCATCAAGAATAGCAACCAAACTAACTTCGGGTAAATCCAAACCTTCCCGTAAAAGATTAATACCAACTAAAACATCATAATTACCAGATCGGAGATCATCAAGGATTTTTGATCTTTCCAAAGTAACTACATCTGAATGGAGATAGGCGACTTTAAAGTTTTGGCCTGTTTTGTTTGGATCAGATAAATAGGTGGCTAAGTCTTCGGCCATACGTTTGGTAAGAGTAACAACTAGAGTACGTTCTTTTTTCTCGATGCGAGATTTGATTTCTTCAACTAAATTGGGAATTTGATTACGAGTAGAACGAATACTAATTTCTGGATCAACTAATCCAGTAGGTCGGATAATTTGTTCGATTATATGGTTTTTGGATTTTTCTAATTCGTAGGCACTAGGAGTAGCGGAGACATAAATGGTATTAGACATTCTTTTTTCAAATTCCTCAAATTTCAAAGGTCGATTATCTAATGCTGAAGGAAGACGGAATCCAAAATCAATTAAGTTTTTTTTACGAGCAACATCGCCAGCATACATACCGCCAATTTGAGGGACAGTAACATGAGATTCGTCAATAACTGTCAAAAAATTATTTCCCCAAAGATGGCGAAAATAATCAACTAAAGTATATGGAGGGTCACCATGAGTTCTGTTTTGGTCAAAATAAATAGAGTAATTTTCAATACCGTTAATATATCCAGTTTCCTGGAGCATTTCTAAATCATATTCAACTCGTTGTTGAATTCGATGGGCTTCCAAGATTTTGTTTTGGGATTTAAAAAGTTCAATTTGTTTATCGCAATCATGTCGGATAGTTTTAAAGACATCATCTAAGTCCTTGTGTCCACTAACGTATTGTTTGGCAGGAAAAAGCTTAAACTGGTCAAGATTAATTTCTTTGCCAGTAAAAGGGTGTCTTTGAATAATACTAATTAAAGTTTCGTTTTGAAATTCTAAAGATAAATATGAATCAGTGTATGATGGCCAAAGGTCAACATTTTCACCCCTAACTCTAAAAGTAGACCGTTTGAATTCTAGTTCAGAGCGGAGATAAAAAAGAGAGATTAAACTTTCTAAAAGTTGGCGGCGGGGATAGATTTGACCAACTTTTAGAGAAAAGGTCATATTTTCAAATTCAACAGGATCACCGATATTGTAAATACAACTGACTGAAGCAATAACAATATTGTCATTACCAGATAAAAGATTTGAAGAAGCTTCGAGACGAAGTTTATCAATAAGATCATTAATTTGAACTTCTTTGGCAATATAAGTATCTGATGCAGGGATATAGGCTTCTGGTTGATAATAATCGTAGTAAGAAACAAAATATGAAACTTTGTTATTGGGGAACAATTCTTTGAATTCTTGATAAAGTTGTCCGGCTAAAGTTTTGTTGTGAGAAATAACTAAAGTTGGTAATTGAGTATTTTGAATGACGTTAGCAATAGTGAAAGTCTTACCAGAACCAGTGACACCAAGGAGTGTTTGTTGTTTGACACCAGAGATAATATTCTTTGAAAGTTGGTTAATAGCTTGAGGCTGATCACCTGAAGGCTGGTATTCAGATTGAAGATTAAAAGACATAAATAATATTTTAACACGGTTTTGGGTTTTCTTCGCCTGTCCTTAATTTGATAAGGACAGGTTCAATTAAAACTTATAATATTTTCCTCTAGACGGATAAATGGTATAGTTTTGTGTTGACGTAGACTTAAAATAATTTTCGGGGTTTTTGTTTATCTTTTTTGCTCTATCATCCAATTGACCATATCATAATCGATATAGACAGTATTAACTATATTATGTGATTTCCCCTGAAGTAAAGTTATTTTGGCATTACCACCAGCCTTGACAATAGCATCAATTAATTTTTTGTTGGCAGCAGGGCTAGTATTTTTGTCGGCAGTACCATGGAATGACCAAATGTTATTAGTTTTTAGCAATGAGGCCCAGGTTACCGGGGGGTTGGCCGGCGCTATTGGGACAACGCAGGAGAAATACGAAGGATGATTGGCAGCCATAAGTAGGGCACCGTGACCCCCCAAACTATGGCCGGTGATAGAAATTCTCTTCCTATCAATGTTGTAATTTGAAACAATATAATCAATTAACATGCTAGTGAGACCAACTTTATCACTCCAATTAGTGGGTGTTTGAGGTGAAAGAATTATGGCATTAAAATTTTTACCGCTAGCAAGAAGGGCTGGAAGAGTGCTGGCAGACAATAAACTTTTAATATTTGTACCACACTCTCCGGATCCGTGTAAAAAAATGACCAGAGGCATTTTGGTAGTTTTTAGGGTTCTGGATGGAATATAAAGCCAATAATTCATGGTTTGATTGTTATTTTTGTAGATATGTGACTTGAGCCCACTGGTAAAATAACTGTCGGGAGTGGCATTAACCGTGGGGGTGGCAGTGGGCTTATTGGTGATGGTAGGGGTAATAATTTTAATTGTTGGTGTTGGAGTTGGAGTTAAGGTCAAAGTGGGAGTTGATATTCCAGAAACAGTAATATTGGCGGTGGCAGTTTTTCCGTTTGGGGTTTTGGCAACAATAATGGCTGTGCCTGGTTTTATGGAAGTTATTAATCCATTATTAGAGACAGATGCCACAGTGGAATTATTACTGGACCATGTTATGGTTTTAACATTAGTTTCTTTTGGACTGAAGTTTACTGTTATTTGCTGCCTTTTATTTGGAGAAAGTAAAACATTTTTAACATTTAAATTAATACTATCTGGTTCGATGCGACTTATGGTAGGAATTGGATTTTCAATAGGAGAGACAATAATTTTGACAATAGTTGTTTTATTATTACTAGTTTTGGCGACAATGTTAGTAATTCCAGGGTTTATGGCAGTAACCAAACCATTACTATCAACAATAGCAATACGAAAATCATTACTTGACCAGGTAATATTTTTATCAGTAGCATTATCAGGATCAACTTTAGCAATTATTTGTTGTTGATCACCCGGATACAAACTAGCCAAAGTGGCACTTAAACTAACTCCCGTAGGATAAACGGTACTATTAATTGTTGGGGTAGCAGTGGGAATATTTGTAGGAATCAAAGTTGGGTTTGGGGTTAGAGTCGGAATTATAGTCAAAGTTGGCGTTGGAGTAAAAGTCGGGGTGGATATTTTAGTTGGAGTTAAGGTTGGAGATTGAGTTGGAGTGATTTCATTTTTTGTTGAATCCTGACTAAGTGGTTCGTTTGATATTGTAGGGGTGATTGGATTAATTTGTGCAGGAACATTAGTAGGAGAAACCCTGGTATCTAAAGTTTGAGTAGTTTCGAAATCTCGAGTATTAGGATCATTGGTTATCTTTGAGGCTGGATTTTTTTTATTTAAAACCAGGATACCTATTAATAGTAGGACAATAATTACCCCTAACACCATTAAAGTCTTTCTATTCATTTCCACATATTAACTTTATCAAAAAAACAAATAAATGGAATGTTTATGGTAAATTTTTATAATGTTAGAGAAAGTTTTGTCGATTGCGAGTATTGGGCTTCAAGGAATTGAAACAGAGGCTGAAGTGAATGTGGCTGAAAAAGGTTTTCCTGGTTTTGGGATTGTAGGGTTGGCAAGTAAGGCAGTAGAAGAAACAAAAGAAAGAGTTAAAACGGCCATAATAAATTCAGAGGTTGAATTTCCTAATGCAAAAGTCACTGTTAATTTGGCCCCGGCAGATTTACCAAAAGATGGCTCTGGTTATGATTTACCAATTTCAGTAGGAATATTGGCGACAAGCGGAGAGTTTGTTTTGCCTAAAGAAAAGGCGTATTTTTATGGAGAATTGTCTTTAGATGGAAGCCTAAGACATACTCGAGGGGTGTTTTTATTGGCTTTGTTGGCAAAAGAAGAAGGAATAAAAAAAATATTTGTTCCAAGAATGAGCGCTAATGAAGCAAGTGTAATTGAAGGAATAGATGTCTATCCGGTTGATAATTTGAAAAATCTAATAAAGCATTTTAAAGGTGTGAAGATGATCGAGCCTTTAAAAAAAGTTAAAAGTGAAGATATTTTGAATGATATTACTCCAGAGTTTGATTTTGCTGAAATTTTAGGACAAGAACAAGCAAAACGAGCTTTGGAAATTGCAGCAGCTGGTGGACATAATGTTTTTATGATGGGACCACCAGGAAGTGGAAAAACTATGTTGGCGAGAGCCATGTCGGGTATTTTGCCAAATTTAACTGAAAAAGAAAGTTTGGAGGTGACC
>CAZNDF010000012.1:0-14299 GCA_964571775.1 uncultured Gammaproteobacteria bacterium
TGAACGTTTTCAACAATGGCCATTTCTAGCATTTGTTGAGGGTTAGTTTCTTTGATAATAGCAGGGACGTATTCTAGTTTTAGAATTCTAGCAGCACGCCAACGACGTTCTCCGGCAATTATCTGATATCCGGCTGGAGTTTTGGCAATAATTAATGGCTCTAAGATACCGTGTTCACGGATAGATTCTACAAGTTCAGCAACTGATTCTGGAGAAATAATTCCTCGAGGTTGGAGAGGGTTTGGTTCTAGTTGGTTAGTCGGAATTTGAGTTACTTGTTTCATCATGAAACAAGGTTACTATGAAAACCTTTGTGAAAAAAGGATGAAAAAGTGAATCAAAAGAAATCAATTAGATTATTTCTTAATGACAGAAACGAAGTTTTTACCTAATCTTTTGAAGAATTTAATGACTCCTGGTTTGATAGCGTAGATGGTGTAGTCTTTGCCGGTTTTAGTACCTTCACCTGCATGAAAACTTGATCCAACTTGACGGACGATAATTTGACCAACTTCAGCTTTTTGTCCACCAAATTTTTTTACACCACGACGCTGACCGGGACGATTGGCTTTTTGATTAGTTTTACCTTGTGATTTTGTATGTGCCATATAATTAGTTTATAAAGTTAAAAGTTATAAAGTGATTTTAGTAATTTGAATTTCAGTTAATTGAGGTCTGAAACCAGTGGTTTTACGGTAACGGGATTTTGATTTGTATTTAAAAACAGTAAGTTTAGTACCTTTGTAGTTTTTCAAAACTTGAAATTCGACTTTGGCACCTTTAACGGTTGGAGCACCAACTTCGATTTTGTCACCATCAGCGACTAATAGAACATCTTCGAGGGTTTTTTTGTCACCTTCGTTAAGATTTAAATTGTCGACAGATAATTTTTGATTTTCTTCAACTTTGAATTGTGAGCCAGAGATGGCAATTACAGCGTATTTCATACTTTTCGATTATAACATAGGAAAAAATGTTGGCAAGATTTAGGACGAATAGATGACCCCAATAGAAAAAAGTAAGGTCATAATTGATGACCCGCCAACAGATAAGAAGGGTAAAGGAATGCCGGTGACAGGGAGAATTCCAATATTCATGCCGATATTGACAAAGGTTTGCATCCAGATTTGTAGAGCAATCCCAAGGGTGAACAAGAATAACACTCGATTATTGTTGGACATAAAAGCCTTAGTAATAAGGGTTTTAATTAAAAAATAATAGGCTAACAAGACAATAATAATACCAACAAATCCAAGCTCTTCAGCTGTAGTAGCAAACATAAAATCAGTGTGTTTTTCTGGTAAAAATAAAAGTTGTCCTTGAGTCCCCTTTTTGTAACCTTTGCCCCAAAAACCACCAGAACCGATAGCTATTTTTGATTGAATGACATTATAGCCTTTACCCAAAGGATCGGATGATGGATTGATAAAATTAACAATACGTTCTTTTTGGTAATCGTGAAGGACAACATTATAAAGTATTGGGGAAAATACTATAAAAATAGCACCTATTATTAGAGATAACTTTAATAGTTTGTGATTATAGAAAATTACTGGAACCATTAAAAAAAGAACAGAGAGGGCACTACCAAGATCAGGTTGTAACATAATGATTCCTACTGGGATCAAGTGAATTAGAGGTGTTTGGACATTGGCCAAGAACAACATTAACCATGGTTTGACAATTTCTGATGGCTGAATAGAAGTGAAACCTAAATCAATCCAACGGCGAGACCCTCGAGTAATGTTGTTTAAAATAATGGGAGTTAATAAAAGAAGACAACAAACACCAAAGATAAGCCATTTTGATGAGGCGATTTGTTTTGGATTAACAAGACGCCCAATAAAAAAGAAGGTGAGACCAAGACTCCAGGCAATTAATTGTTTACCAATAGAATTAGGGGCAACAGAACTAACCATGAGAATATTGATAGAAAAAAGGACGACTAAACTAATTAATACTGGCAACCAAGGTGTTTTGGACATCAGTAAATTTTAGCTGATTTTTTCAATTTTTAGTTGTTCCGATTTTTCAATGTTAGTTCCCAAAGTTTTGGATAAAATTTCTGATTCAAAAGTTTTTGGCCAATTTGGAGCAAGAATTTTAATTTTATCCTTGAGATCAAGGTTAGCTTCTTTGCGGAGGCTCTGAATAGACCTAATTAAGTCACGGGCTTCACCTTCAGCTTGTAATTCTGGAGTTAAGTTTGTATCGAGAGTAATTAAAAGATTTTCTGTTGACTTAATAATTTCAATTTCTTTAACATTGATTTCATTTTTAACTATTTCTAACAAAGAATCACTCAAATCAATTTTTTGATTGGTTGATATGGTTAATTTAGATAATGGTTGTCGAGTACTGATTTGTTGGGTTTTTCTGATCATATTCCCCTGTTCACAAATCTGTTGAACCAGTGACATATCATCACTTATTTTTTGATCCGGTTGAGTAATAATTGGATAAAATTCTAAATGAATTGATTCGGATTTTGTTGAGTCAATATCAATAACTAATTTTTGCCAAAAATATTCAGTGATAAAAGGAATGATTGGAGCGGTAGTTAAACTGAATTGAACTAAAACTTGCCAAAGAGTTTGAAGAGCTTGATTGTCCCCATTAACAAATCTGTCTCGTGATTGGCGGATATACCAACGAGAAAGATCATTAACAAACGGTTCGATTAGTCTGGTGGCTGACGGAAGATTGTATTCTTCTAAATATTTAGCCATATTGGCAGTCAGGGCATTAGTTTGGTTTTGAATCCAAAGATCTAATGGATTATCGCTAACGTTGGTTTCCGACGGTGACCAATCGTGTAAGTTGGCATAAGTTAGAAAATATTTAAATGAATTCCAAAGTGGAAGTAAAACGTTTTTGACTTGGTTATCAAATTCTTTTTCGTCGATATTAACGTTTTCTCCAATCATAACGACACTACTCATAAGATAAAGGCGATAAGCTTCTCCACCGTATCTTTGAAGGACCATTTTTGGGTCAGGATAATTTTTGAAAAGTTTACTCATTTTGCGGCCGTCAGTACCCATAATGACACCAGTGACAACACAATTTTTGAATGATTCTGAAGTAAAAAGAGCATTGGATAAAACATGGAGGGTATAAAACCAACCACGAGTTTGACCGATATATTCGATAATATAGTCGGCAGGAAATGATTTTTCAAAAAACTCTTTGTTTTCAAAAGGATAGTGAAGTTGGGCATAAGGCATAGAGCCTGATTCAAACCAGCAATCAAGAACTTCAGGAACTCGATGAACTGTTTTGCCGCATTTATCACAAGTAATAGTGACTTCGTCGATTTCTGGTTTGTGAAGATTAGTAACTTTTCGCCCAGAGTGAGATTCTAGATCAGCAATACTATTGGGGACATATTTTTCTCCACATTCACATTCCCAAATTGGAATTGGTGAAGCCCAAAAACGGGAACGGGAAAGACACCAATCTGGAGCTGTCTCAATCCCCTGCCCAAAACGACCGTCGCGAATGTGTTCTGGAACCCAATTAATTTTTTGGTTTGAAGTACGCATTTGGTCTTTAAGTTTCTGAACATTCAAAAACCAAGCATTTTGAGATTTGTAAATTAAAGGAGTACCGCAGCGGTAACAGAAGGGATAACTATGATTTATTTTTTCTTCTTTGAGGAGTAAGTTTCGAGATTTTAAGTCTTCAATAACCATTGGGTCAGCTTTTTTGACAAAAAGAGAAGCAAATGGAGTTACTTGAGGATCAATTTTTCCTTCATCATCTACATGAGTGATGACGGAAAGTCCAAGTGATTTACCTAAGGCAGCATCGTCTTCACCAAATCCTGGAGCAATATGGACAACACCAGTTCCGTCTGTCATAGTGACAAAATCGGCATGATAAATATGATAGTCTTTTTGGCTTGTTGGGTAGAAATTATATAGTGGTTCGTATTCTAAACCAATTAGTTTTTCTCCTTTGAATTCTTCAACGACTTTGTACTCATTAGAATCGCAAACAGATTCAAGTCGGGCTTTAGTAAAAACTAGATGATCAGAATCCATTTCGACTTCGACATAAGTTTCATCTTTGTTAACAGCCAGAGCTAAATTTCCAGGTAAAGTCCAAGGGGTAGTGGTCCAAGCAACAACATATTTGTTTTGATCTTTTAATTTGAATTTAATAAAAATAGCCGGATCATCGACCATTTTGTATGAATTATCCATGGCAATTTCAAAGTTGGAAAGTGGAGTTGAACAGCGAGGACAAAACAATGAGACACGATGGCTTTTGTAAATCAAATCTTTTTTGTAGATTTCAGAAAAAACCCACATGACACTTTCCATATAGTTAAGGTCCATAGTTTTATAGGCGTGATCAAAATCAACCCAACGACCGATATGGTCAATGTACCAGGGCCATTCTTGGGAAACATTTTGAACATAGTCGTAACAAGCATCAATGTAAGTTTTGACTCCAATAGATTCAATATCCTTTTTACTTTTTAGGCCTAATTTTTCTTCAACTTTATTTTCAGCTGGAAGGCCATGACAATCCCATCCCCAAACTCGGCGGACACGTTTACCTTTCATGGTCCAATAACGAGGGATAACATCTTTAGCAATACTGGGTAAAAGACTACCGTGATGAGGAGATCCAGTAATAAACGGAGGGCCATCATAAAAACTATAACTATTCTCTTCTGGACGAGATTCAACTGATTTTTCAAAAATTTTTTGGTCTTTCCAAAATTTGATTATGTCTTCTTCAAGAGAAGTAAAGCTGACATTTTGAGGAATAGTTTTAAATTTTGACATAGCTTATTTTACAAAAAAATCCTTCAAATGAAGGATTTAGATATGCCAATTGCTCCGAAAAATCGGAGATTGGCTATTTAATAATAATTATTTGGGACAATGATAATTTCATTGATAGGCTTATTATACACTAGTTTTATAGTTCAGATTTGACTTTCAAATATAACTGAGATATTATAGGACACTTTAACAATGAAAATTGTTGAATTAAAAAAATCTTTTTTGTTATCCGGGCGAAGCGCTTGGGTAAGTTGAAATAGATGGTGTACTTGTGAAATTTTGTCTTCATTAGAAGAAGGAGGATTGGGTATGCAGGGGCGTTATCGGCGGAGGCAAACCTCGGTAACCTGGAAGTTCGTGTCAATTGTCGTTGTCTTGGTGTTGTCGATAACGACGGCAATTCTCTGGTCTCAGCTGAGAAATTCGAAAGTTGAGATCGTTTCTCTCAAGGCTGGATGGCAAAAGGTGCAGATCAGTGGGATAGTCCCTGCTGGGTCGGTACTTGTCGTGGACGAGAATGCTTTTACGGTTTTCCCGTCGACATCTCGCCAGACGAGCCACGTAACCGAGGGTAGGATTAACGTCTTTGACCCTCTCTGGGTGGTGACTCAAACTGCGATTTGGGTTTATTACCCGCCGTCGTATAATCTTTCTTCTGATGCAGGGTACTTCTGGGATGAATGTCTTCGGAAGCTATCCGATCTGACCGGAGAACAATCCTTCACCATGAAGGAATATTCTTTCGGTCATGCCGATTAGCGTCGTCGCAAGACATGAAATCGGGGACTGAATGGCTGAAAGCTGGTTTAATGTCGTGAGACATGAAATCAGTGAGTAGGCCGTTTTAATTTTTCTTTCTTAGAAAAGCGGGAATATCAAATTCATCAACGATATCGACTCCGGCAGGAATGTCTTTGTCGCCTAAAAATTTTTGGATTTCCTGGTTATTAATTTCTTTGACTTCGTTATTAGAAGATGATGGGCTTGATGCCTGAACCGGATTGGGGTTGCTTTCAATAATAGGTTTTTTGATTGATTGGTAAAAGTGGGCTTTGGTGTTGTCAAAACCGGTGGCAATAACAGAAATTTTGATTTTGCCTTTTAATTCGTTGTCGATAGTGGCGCCAAAAATAATATTAGCGTCGGGAGCGGCTCTCTGAGTGATAGTCTTGGCGGCATCTTCAATTTCGGCCATAGTAAGATCGGACCCACCGGTAATATTGATTAGAACGCCTCGGGCGCCTTCAATAGTGGCTTCGACTAGCGGAGATTCGATGGCGGCTTCGACAGCATTTTGGGCTCGATTATCACCTTCGGCTTCGCCAACACCCATTAAAGCGGAACCAGCATTACTCATAACTGCCTTAATGTCAGCAAAATCTAAGTTTATAAGGCCGGGAACAGTGATTAAGTCAGCAATAGCTTTGGTGCCTTTGTTGAGAACGGAGTCGGCGATTTTGAAAGCTTCAAGCAAAGTTGCCTTACTATTGACTACTTCCATAACTTTTTGGTTGGGAATGACGATGAGAGTATCGACATTATTTCTCAGTTGAGAAATCCCCTCTTCGGCATTAGTCATACGGCGAGTGCCTTCAAAGAGAAATGGTTTAGTAACTACGGCGATAGTTAGAATGCCTAGTTCTTTTTTGGCAATTTCGGCAATAATTGGAGCAGCGCCAGTGCAAGTTCCCCCGCCCATACCGCCGGTGATAAAAACCATATCGGTTCCAACTAAAACTTCTTTAATTCTTTCTTTTGATTCTTCGGCCGCTTTTTGACCCATTTGAGGATTACCACCGGCACCTAAACCTTTGGTTAATTTTTCACCAATTTGAATTTTGATTGGAGCAAGGGAATTGAGTAATGCTTGAGAATCAGTATTAATGGCGATAAAATCGACACCTTTAATACTGTCTTCGGAAATCATGGAGTTGATGGCATTATTGCCGCCGCCGCCAACACCGATGACTTTAATCTTGGCAAATTGACCAGCAAGTGTTTTTATAAGTCCCATATTAAGGCATTAATGGCTCTATTAACTTTTTTATTTTACCGAACAAGCCATTTAAAGAAGTTTTATTTTTCTTATTAGAGGTTGTTGAGGTTTTTTTGTTTTCGTTAGCAAACATAAGTAATCCTATAGAGCTACTGTATGCAGGATTAATAATATCATCAATAATACCACCGACTTTTGGAGGGTTGGCAATCCTAAGAGGAAGAGGAATTATTTTTTCACAAATTTCTTTGATATTGATGGTTTGAGCTCCCCCACCAGTAAGGACGATTCCGGCAGGAATAGTTTGATGAAAACCACTTTCTTCAATTTTTGAATAGATTAGATGGAATATTTCTTCTAAACGAGGTTTAATAATCCCATTAATGGCGGTTTGGAGAGAAATCTTTCTTTTGTCATCTGATTGGATGCCAAAAGAAGATAGTTCTATTTCGTCTTCAAACTTTTTTGATTCGGAAACTTTGTTAAGGCGGAGTTTGATTCTTTCGGCGTCTTCAAGTGAAAATCTAAGACCAATAGCCAAATCGTTAGTAACATTTCCAGCACCAACAGGAATGACAGAAGAAAAAACAGGAGCCCCTTCGCTAAAGATAGTAATAGTGGAGATACTGCCACCAATATCAATAAGAGCCACACCTAATTCTTTTTCTGTTTCGGTAAGAGTAGATTTGGCAGTAGCTAAACCAGAATAAATTAGTTGATCGATTTTGACCCCGATGTCTTCAAGACATTTTTTGAGATTTTTTAATGATGGAGTGGAGGCAATAATAATGTGAGCTTCAACTTCTAGACGGACACCGTTCATACCAACTGGGTCAATAACGCCCTCTTGGCCGTCGACAGTGTATCGGACAGGGATAATATGAATTATTTCTTTTCCGGTTGGAACAGCAATTGCTTTGGCGGCTTCAATAACTCTATCAATATCGTTTTGATCGATCTCTCCATTGGGATTACTAATAGCGACAACACCATGAGAGTTAATAGATTCAATATGAGGGGCGGACAAACAAACAGAGGCGGAGTTTATTTGAAATCCAGCCATTCTTTCGGCTGATTCAATGCTTTGGACAATCGTTGAAGAGGCTTGTTCAAGGTTGATGATCTGACCTTTACGAAAGCCAAGGGAAGGAATCGAAGAAACAGCAATGATATTAAATTTATCCTCGGTGTCGGAATATTGACCAATGATAGTAGTAATTTTTGAAGTGCCGATATCGATACCGCTAATTATTTTTGAATGTTGCATAAGGGTGTACTGAACTCAAATTGACTAATTTAAGTTTTTGTTGATTAATTTTAGCTGTTTTTATTAATTCTTGTAAAGAAGAGATTTGTGAAAAAGGGTCTTGTTGATCAGATAAAATTACTTTGATTGATTGGTTGTTGTCGGAAACATAAAATTCAATTTGGTGATTAAAGTCTCTGACTTCAAAAGAAGAAACATTTAACTGACTGGTTTTGATAGCTAGATTTAATTGTTGGTAGAAATTGTTTTTGTCTGAAATTGGGTTGAAATTACTCTTGGCTTGATTTGGTTTAAAAACAAAAAGAGAAGCAGTTATTAGAATAAAAATTGATAAAAGAAAAATTAAATTAAATAATTTCATTAATTAGTTTGTATAAATTTATGTTTGGTCTGGTGGCAGTTTTTTTGATAACAGTTTTATTTTTTTCTAATTTACTAATGGCAGATAAAAGATTTTGAGAGTTAAGGTTTTGCTGGTCAATAATAATTGTTTCTTGAGGAAGTTTTTCTTGTACCCAAAGAGCGTTAAGTAGTTGTTCATTCTGTTGGCTTTGAGGTAATGGGACAAGAATAGATTTTTTGGAAAAAGCAACAATCTCTTGGCTAGTATTGGCTCCAGAACGACTGATTAAAATAGCAGCGTTATTGATGATCCAAGAAAAATCTGCGGTATTGAAGTAATCTGCAGCAAGATAATTAGAATATTTTTGGGATAGGTTTTTAAAAATAGAAAAGTCGTTTTTCCCTGTTTGGTGAATAATATTAAAATTTTTTAATAAAGGAAGAATTTTTTTTATAGACAAATTAATACTGTGCGATCCTTGGTTACCAGCAGTAATGTAGATGAGTTGTTGTCTTGGATTTGGGAATAGGAATTTTTTATTTAGTGATATCTCTTTTTGGAAGAGTTCGTAACGGAGTAAATTGCCAGTGATGACAACTTTGTTTTTTGGCAGTTGTTCGATTTGTTTTTGATTATTAAACGAGAGAGCGATTTTATCGACAAAACGGCTGTTTATTTTGGTGGTTAGACTATTAGTTAGTGTCTGTTCATGGGTAATACTTTTAACGCGGTTTAGTTTAGCGCTAATGATAACAGGGACAGAAACATATCCACCAAAAGAAACAACAATATCGGGGCGGATTTTTTTTACCAAAGAAAATGCTTGAAAAAAACCAATGATAGTTTTTGGGATCCCAAAAACAGTATTAGGAAGATAACGTCGGTCAAGTTTACCGCAAGCTATGGGATAAAAATTTATTCCTAAATCAGGGATAATTTGTGATTCTATAGAGATACTAGCAGTATCGTTAGAGTTAGATTGACGACCAATGTAACTAATTTCCCAATCGGTTTTGAGATCTGACTGAAGCTGACGAATAAGTTCTAGGGCTGGAGTGAGATGGGTGCCGGTGATGATAATCTTTTTTTTGGACTTGATCATTATCAGAGTATAGCAATAATGAATGTCTTTTTTCGATATTACGAACTAAACCCATGGCGGACATTAAGGTTAAGAGTGACGATCCGCCATATGAAATAAACGGTAAAGGAACTCCTGTTAATGGAATTATACTGGCAATAGCGGCAATATTTATTAGTCCTTGATAGGCAATCCAGCAAGCAACAGCTGATATTAGAAGTGATGAAAAAATATCTTCTTGATGAATAATTGAGGCGGTTTTAATGAGATAAGAAATAAGGAACACATAAAGCAAAACAACGACAAAAGTTCCCAGAAATCCAGTTTCTTCACCGATAATAGCAAGAATGGAATCAGTAGATATTTTGGGAAGGAATCGGTATTTTTGATCTGAGTTGGCAAAGCCTTTTCCAAAGAGACCTCCTGAAGAGAGGGAAAGAATAATTTGGTTACTATGGTACGAAGAGGTTTCTGTTTCAGATTGAGGGTTGATAAGTGTTTGAAGTCTGGCTAGACGATAAGGTGAGCTAATGACTAAAATAAAAGACAATCCAATGAGACTAAGACAAAGAATAAATAAAGGCATAATTTTGCCGCCAGAAAGATAAAACATAGAAATAATAATGGCGGATAAAAGGATAGCGGTACTTAGATTTGGTTCTAAAATTATAAGAATAAAAGGTCCAACTAGATAAAATAAGAGATTGGTAAAGTTCCTTTTTGACTCTTGAGAAAAGAGGGTTGAAAAATAAATAACTGAGCTGAGTTTAAGTAACTCTGATGGTTGAAAACTAAATAACCCTAAGTTAAGCCATCTTTTGGCACCAAGGGCTTCGTTGCTTAAGCCCGGGATAAGAACTAAAACTAAACCAATTATTGAACCAAGATAAAATAAAAATGATAACTGTTTAACAATTTCAAGTTTTATTTTGGAGGCAATATAAAAAGCGATTAAGCTGACGATTATCCAAAAACCTTGTTTTTTAAGAAAATAAAATTTGTCTCCGGCAGTATTGTTGGCTTCGGTTAATGAGGAGATAGAGATAAATGTAAGACCAATACAAATAAGAGAAAAAATTAGACTTATTAAAGGAGATTTACTTCTTTTCATAGAGCAGGTCGATTATCGATGGGGGAATGATAATAGGGTTGGTTTGTTGGCTGAAGACAGTAAAATCGTGATATTTATTGATAGTCTGGCTATCTTCGTTTTTGAGAGTAATTTCTGACCCGGTAATATTAGACTTGTCAATTTGTTTTTGGATTTCAATAATATCTAGGTCTAAATTGAGGTTTAAGAATTGAATTAAATGAAAAAGAAAAAGTGGGTTTAATGACTTACTTATTTCAATCTTAGTATAAAAAGCGAATGAAGCTGTTAATCTGGGATTGCATTCAAGCAAATAAACTTGATTGTCGCAGACCATAAAATCGAGGCCGAAAAAACCCTGATAACCAAGCTCTTTTATCTTTTTCCCAAAATCAGAAGTGATTTCAATAACTTTTTCGTTGATTGACTTTGGAGCCATTGATGGCCATTGGCGTCCGACAGTAGTAAATGGGTTGTTGGTTAATGGTTTAATGCCGGTATATTGGAGAGCTGGAGGGCTTTGGATTAAACCCTCTGAAGCCAAACAACAATTGTTTAAAAGGGAATATCCTTCTAGAAATGGGGAAAATTTAACCTTGGTTTCGGATGGAATTTTGTTTTGAATTTGTTCCCAACTATCGGCAAAAAAAGTGCTTTTTCCTGCCCAACCGAAATGGGTTTGGATGACTAATTTCTGACCAAATTGTTTTTGAAATTTGGCAAAATTTTCTTGATTAAATTTATCTACTACCGAAGGGATGGTGGGTAAATTATTTTTTTGACAAAAATCCAAAAATTCATTTTTGTCTTCGAGGAAACGATTCAGTTGATGGGAAACTGCGGCACAAATCCAGTTTTGTTGACGGCAAATTATTTCGATTTTAGCAGATGGTTTAAAAGGAATAATGACTGGTTTGAGATTGGAAGAAGTGGAATTAATATATTCGATGACTTGAGGTTGAGTTAGTAGTCGTCCGCTGTTTTTTTCGCTTAACTTTGTTCCAGTTTCTTCAAGGCAAAAATAAGGTATGTTTTGGGATTTTAGTAAAGGGAAGGATGAATTTTTTGAGGCATAGATAAGGTGAAAATTTTGGAGCTGAGGAAGTTGAATATCCAAAAAATCATCGACCACTAAAAAATAAAAGGCATAAGACGATTGGTTTAATTGGTTGAATAAATCCATATAGTTTATCTTTTGGCTCCAGTTAATAATATGACAGGAAATTGACCAACATCGAAATTATTTTTAATAGCTTTTTGATAGCCAGAAAAAGCGAGAGCACCTTCGAGAGAAGTTTCTATTCCTTGATTTTTTAGATAAACATCAGCAGAAATTATGGCCTCGTTTTGGATAGTCAACCCGGAGCCGTTAGATTGTTTAATAGCATTAATTATTTGATTTTTTTGAGGGAGAAATTTGGCTGATAGAGCATCAGTAATGAGACGAGTCTCTGAATTGAAATTGGTGTCAAAAAGCTTGGTAACAGGACAATTAGCCACTGATTGAACCCCAAAAATCTTAACAGATGGTGGAATTTTTTGAGAAATACCCAAAAGAGTAGTGCCACTGCCGATAGGAATAAAAATACTGGTTATTTGAGGTAGTTGATCAATTAGTTCTTGGCCAATTTGTTGATAGCCAACGAGAGCGATGGGGTCAGTTGATTGACGGAGTAAATATGAGTGATTAGCTTTTGAGAATTTTATAGCTTCACTAATAGGCTGGTCTGAGATGATTATTTCACTGTCGTATTTTTTGAGAAGTGATAATTTAGTAGGAGAAATCTTTGGAGAAAGAAAAATAGTTAAATTGATTTTGTTTTCATGACAGAAATGAGCAGCAGAGATAGCAGCGTTGCCAGTACTGGAGATAACAGCATGATTAAGTCCAAGTTTTTTAAGATTTTCAATCTGAAGAGGAATAGCCCGATCTTTGGCTGATCCGGTAGGATTTTGATCTTCTCGTTTAAGGTAGATGTTTTCTAATTTAACTAAGGGTGTATTTGTCATATAATAGTTTTGTTAAGCTGATTATATATTTTTTATCTGTATGACACAAACAAACAAAATTATTTGTCCTGATTGCGGTTTAGAAATTGTTCAACCTGAGGGATTAATGATTGGTGATATTGTAGAGTGTGGGGATTGTGGCACTGAGGTGGAGATTTTATCCTTGGATCCATTACAATATCGAGAATTAATCGAGGAGAAGTAATCGATAGACTCCTTGGTTATCAAAAGTTTGATCGGAAAGATCAAAATTACCATACCTAACTCCCCTACCCCAAAAAGAACTATCAATATAAGAGATTATTTTTCCTGTCTTTTCTATAACAAATAAGACATGATGACCGTTTTTTTGGCGAATCATATCTCCAGTTTGAATACTGTTTAAGTCATCAATTTTTTTAGATAATGGTGATGAAGTGAGCATATCGGCCGATGTTCTTCTGGGATTAAGATTAACTTTTTTACCTAATAATTGTCCATAAAAGTTTAATAACTGAGAAACTAATCCTGAACAATCAATCCCAATTTTGTGTTTTTTTTGAAAATTGTAAACTTGTTTTGGAGTAAGTTTTTTAAGATCAACTTTTTCTTCTTTGGCAAGTTTTTGAGTTTCTTTTTGAATATCTTTCCAGTTTCCTTTGCCACCCAAGAATCTTTCTTTGATTATTTTGCCGTCATGAATGACGTTAATCATATAAGGAATACCTACATAATGTTCAATTTCTTGTTTAAGTTTGTTTAATTTATCCCTAACCATAATCCAAAAATAGCTAAAATAATTCCGGCCAACCAAGCACGAGTGACAATTTTTGGTTCTTCCCAACCAATACTTTGAAGAGTTAAATGAATTGGAGCTGCGGGAAAAATTTTCTTTTTGAAATATTTTTTACTAATCATTTGAATGGCACTAGTTAACCCTTCGATGATAAATGGTGACCCCACAATAATAAGCGGAACTATTTTACCTAGTAACAGGGCGATCACAGCAAAAGTAGCTCCGAATGATAGAGCTCCGACATCACCTAGCCAAATTCTAGCTGGATAAACATTGAAATAAAGAAAGGCAATTAATGAGCCAATCCAAAGAGCAATAAAGACAGAAATAGGAGTATCCATAGAGGTGTTGGATAAAATCCAAAAAGCAAAAAGAGCAATCATAAGCAAACCGCAAGAAAGACCATCAAGTCCGTCAGTGATATTAAAAAAATTAGCAAAACCAGTGATAATAATGACCGAAATAGGGATATAAAATAATCCAAGATGAATTGCACCTAAGATAGGGATATAGATGAAATCAATTTTTAATTGGAAATAAATTAACAGAGAAGTGATGGTGGCAAGAACTATTTGAAGAATTAGTTTGTGAATCATCCTTAGGCCAAAAAAACCAGTTCTTTTGAACCCAAAAAATTTATAAATGTCGTCATAAAGACCTAGTAACCCAAAGCTAATAAAAGTAAAAAAGATGATTAGTAATTCGGTGTTGATTTGATAATTAGCAGAAATAAAAATTTTTGAAAACTGAAGAATAGGAAATAATATTATAAAAAGAATACAGACTGAAACTATAACTAAGAGTCCTCCACCGACCGGAGTACCTTTTTTGACATTATGGAATTTGTCAAAAATTGGAGTCCTTTTGTTAAGAAAGTCAGTAGTCGTTTGAAGTTGTCGCTGAAATTTTAATCGATAGAGAAGATTAATGAAGGGAAC
>CAZNDF010000013.1:0-13975 GCA_964571775.1 uncultured Gammaproteobacteria bacterium
AAATCAACAGACGATAGAAATCATCAAGCTCAATCTTTGGATACTCAAAAAAGAATTATTTTAGAATTTGCCTCAAGGAACCCTGAAATAGAAATCATTGATTTTATTATTGAAAGTCGAAGTGCTAAAGATGGTGGTAATCGACCAGAGTTTGATAATATGCTCAAACGTTTTAGAAAAGGTGAAGCAGAAGGGCTTCTAGTAGCTCATATTGACCGTATTACTAGAAATCTTACAGAGGCTGGTTATGTTCAAGAACTCAATGACTTAGGTATCTTAAAAGAGATACGAACACCTGATAAAAGCTATAGCAATCAAGTTGATTTTTATATGATGGGTATTGAGTTAGCTAATGCTACTTATTATTCTCGTAACCTTTCTAAGCGTGTTAAAGAGGGCATGGTTTCCAAAGCTAAAAAAGGGGAATATGTTAGCGGAGTTGGTCCAATCGGCTATATCAATAATCAAGGTACACTTATTCAAGATTTACCCAGAGCTAAGTATATTAAAGACATTTTTAAAATGTATTCTTCTGGTCGATATTCGTTAAGACAAATCAGCGACATCTTATATTCAAAAGGTTTCCGAACCAGAGTTAATAAAAAAGTAGTTAAATCAAAAATTCATCAAATCCTTAAAAACCCTATCTATTATGGAATGATTACCCTCGGAGGTGTTCAGTATAAAGGAAACTTTAAACCAATTATTACTAAAAATACTTTTAATTCAGCCCAAGAGGTTATAGATGGTAAAAATAGACCTAAAAAATATCATCACGAATTTTTATATCGTCCTTTCCTTTTTTGTAATAAATGTGGTTGTAAAATAACTGCCACTATCAAAAAAGGTAAGTTCAAATACTACTATTGCACTAATGGCAAGAAAATCTGTGATGAACATAAAAAATACCTAAATGAAGACAAAATTGAAAAAATTTTCAAAAAATTTTTTAGAAAATTTCAAATAGACCCAGAATTAGCCACCATTTCTCTTAATAAATATATAGCTGACAAACAAGCTTCCAAAACAGATGAGAAATTTTATCAAGAAGTTCTAAAAAAAGATTTTGCAACAAATGAAAAGAAATTAGACAACCTCGAAGATCTTTTTATGGAAAATCTTATCGATAAAGATCGGTATGCTAAAAAAAGAAATAAGCTCTTAAATGAAAAAGTCGCAATAGAAGAAAGTTTAAAAACTGTAGATAACCGTCTGGACACTTTGGAACCGTTATTAAAATTAAAAAATACCCTAATTACCCTAGAAAGTACGTTTGTAAAAAACGATGATATTGGAAAGTCTAATTTAATTAGATCAGTACTTTGGAACTGTTCAATTGATAAAGAAAAAATACGGAAAGTTACTTTAAAAAAGCCATATTTTTTCTTTCAAAATATGCAAAAATGTACCGATTATAACAAGTGGTTACCCCACATGGATTCGAACCACAATTACTACGTTCAGAGCGTAGTGTCCTACCATTAGACGATGGGGTAGCGGAGACCACATATTATACGACAAATGCTATAATTTAAGCTAATGCAAACCATAGAACAACTAATTCAAGAATTAAAACTTACTCCTGAACAAGCCGAAGGGGTTAAAGATTATATTAACGGCCTTTTAGTCGAACTTTTGGAAAGTATCAAACAAGACCATATCAAAAACTTTGACGAAACCATTAATAATCTCAAGTCCAACTAATCTCTCCACTTATATCTCGGTTTTTCGCTCCCGATTGTTGTTATTTCGCCATGTCCTGAAAGAACATCAGTTTCTTCTGGTAATTCCATCAATTTTCGTAAACTATCAAATATTTTTTTGGTTGATCCGTACTTAAAGTCAGTTCGGCCTCTCAAACCATTGAACAAAGTGTCTCCCGAAAATAATATTTTTTTTTCTTCATTAAACAAACAAATTGATCCAGGAGTATGCCCTGGTGTTTTTATTACCTTTAATTTTTCTTCTCCTATTTCAATTTCTTGAACATCTTCTAAATCTTTGTCTATTTTTACAATATTTGGAGTTTCAACCTTAATTTTTAAAAAATGTTTTACTGTTTCACTCTGTCTGTCTATCAAAAATTTATCTTTACTGTTTAAATAAATCGGGACGTTATAGATTAATTTCAAATCCAAAGCCGCCAAAGAATGATCAAAATGACCGTGTGTCATCACTACCCCTATCAATTCAATTCCGCTAGCTGTAATTTCTTCAGAAATGCTTACCCCGTCATCGGCTGGGTCAATCACTATTCCTTTTTTGGTCTTATTGTCCCACACAAGATAACAATTTGTCTCTAGTTGCCCCAAAACTAATACTTTATATTTCAGCATAGGTTATAATAACTCATAATTATGAATGAGTCTAAACCTGTCTCCAAGAGATTATTTGTCGGCAGTTTGCCCTATCGTTTCACCGAAGGCGAACTTCTTGATATTTTTATCTCTGAAGGAAAAATAATTTCTCTTAAAATTATGCATAACCGTTGGGGTAAAAGCCGCGGCATGGGTTATGTTGAATATGAAAATCTTAACGACGCTATTCGTGCCAAAGAAAAATATCACAATTTCTTTTTAGGAGATCGCAGTATTATTGTTGATTACGCTCAACCTGATCCTTTTTTAACTCCAGAAGGCCAGGCTCGCCATGAACAAGCTTTAGAAAAACATCCTAATCGCCGTCAACAAACCTATTTGCCTCACCCCGACAGTGATACTCAAGAATATCAACAACGCCGATTCCAAGCCCATTCAGATTCTCCCTCACCTTTTATCCGTAGATCAGAAAATCAACCTTCCTTCAATCAAGAATCAAATCGCCGTCCTTCAAAATACAAAGGTGGCAAACCAGTTTTTAACTCTGTTGGTAAATCACTTAATCGCAATACTACGGGTGAATATGTCCCAAAATTTATCCCCGAAATTAATCCTAACAAAAAGAAATTTCGTCCTCGACCAGGTCAAAAACCAGAATATTTAGGCAGTTCACCACTACATGTTCGTTCTACTGTTTTTAAACAACGTAATTTTGGTTCTCGAGTTGGTGCTAAATTCGCCGCCAAAAGTAAAAAGAAATAATGGATACATCCTTAAATACTAATAAACCAATTATCGCCCTTTCTCCTATGGACGGTATTACTGACGAAGTTTTCCGTTTAGTCCAAACCAAAATTGCCAAACCGGATTTAATTTTCACTGAGTTTGTTAGTGCTGAAGGGATTTCTCATGGCGGAGTCAAACTTTATGATACTCTTTTATTTTCTGCCCAAGAACGCCCAATTATTGGCCAATTATTTGGCAAAGATCCAGCCAGTTTTTACAACTCGGCCATTATTCTTTGCGAATTAGGTTTTGATGGTGTTGATATCAATATGGGTTGTCCCGCCAAAACTGTCACTCAAAACGGCAGTGGGGCTGCTCTGATCAGTAAACCCGAACTAGCTGTCCAAATTATTCAGTCTGTCAAAAAAGGGATTAATGATTGGTTTAGTGGCAAAGTTAAAATTACTGATCTTGGGCTTAATCAAAAAACCTTAGACGTGATTAAACGCAACCAGAATTATTCTGATTTATCATCCAACAGAACCGATAAGCCTACTATCTCTGTCAAAACCAGACTAGGAACTACTCACCCAGTAATTGAAGATTGGATTCCAATTTTATTAGCCCAGGATTTAGATTTTCTTACCATTCATGGGAGAACTCTAAAACAAGCTTATGCTGGGGTTGCTGATTGGGAAGAAATCTCCAAAGTTGTTTCCTTAGCCAAAAACACTAAAACCAAAATTTTTGGTAATGGTGACATCCAAAATCGTCAACAAGGAATTGAATATTGTCAAAAATATGGTGTTGATGGTGTCCTTATTGGCCGTGCCGCTGGTGGTAACCCTTGGTGTTTTATTGATCATATCGCCACACCTCAGGAAAAATTTAGCGCTATGTTGCTTCACTCTCAAATGTTCGAAACTGTTTTTCCACATCGTGCTTTTGATAGCCTCCGTAAGCATTTTCTACTCTACACTGCCGACTTTCCTAATGCAAAGTCACTCAGAATGAAACTTGTTAGATTAAACTCAGTCAAAGAATTATTGTCCCTTGAAGAAGATTTTCGCAGTTGATAAAGTAAAAGGTATGCCAGACGAAAATAAAGCTCAAAACCTTCTTAATATTGAAAACCTCATCAATACTGCCACTCTCCGTCTTGATGAAATAACCAAACAACTTCATGAACAAAAAAGCATGATCGACTATCTTTTGGAAAGCAACGCTGAATATCAAGAACTTGAAAAAGAATCCAAAAAACAAGCCAAACTTAAAAACTCTGCCAAGCAAAATGTTTTAAATGATCCCGGGGCTAAATCTACTATCGACAAATTAAAAGAAAATCAAACTCAAGCCAAAGAATTAAAAATCGCTCTTTCTGACTACTTAGCTCAATATGTTGCCATCTCTGGTACTAATCAAATTGAAGGCCCAGATGGTGTCCTTCGACAAATCATTTACACTGCAAAATTAGTAAAAACTAAATAATAGTTTATAATCCATCTATGGCACAAAATATTAACCAAACTGATTTTCAAAAAGAAGTTTTAGATTTCAAAGGTAAAGTTCTCGTTGATTTCTGGGCTCCTTGGTGTGGTCCATGCCAGATGCTCGGTCCAATCATCGAAGAAATCAACCAAGAACTAAAAGATACTGTCAAGGTTGTTAAAGTTAATGTTGATGAAGCTCAAGAAATCTCTTCAAAATATAATGTTACTGGCATCCCCACCGTCATCCTCTTTAAAGATGGTCAAATTATCGAGACCATTGTTGGTTTTAGACAGAAACAAGATTATCTTAATGCCATCAACAAGGCATAATCAATGGATTTATTACAACTAAAAGCTTTTATTACACAACAAGATCTGCCTGACTTCCGTTATCGTCAGATAGTCAAAAACTATTATTCTGGTCGCTACCATAGTTTTGACCAAATGACCGATCTTTCACTTGATATTCGTGCTAAATTATCCTCTCAATTATCATTGCTTTCTGTTGCCGAAGAAAAAAATGTTGGCGATCAATCAACTCAAAAATCTCTTCTAAAATTGTCTGATGATAATTTAATTGAATCTGTTTTGATGGATTACGAAGATTGGATCACTGCCTGTGTTTCTAGCCAAGTTGGTTGCCCTCTCGGTTGTCAATTTTGTGCCACCGGCAAAATGGGTCTCAAAAGAAATTTAACCGCCGATGAAATTGTCGATCAAATTCTTTATTGGAACCAAAAAATCCATCCTTCATTCATTGGTCGAGTTGTTTTTATGGGTATGGGCGAACCGTTTTTAAATTGGGACAATCTAGTTTCCGCTCTCAAAATAATTAACTCTCCTGAGGGTTTAAATATTGGTGCTCGCAAAATCAGTATTTCTACTGCCGGTGTTGCCGACAAAATTATTGAATTTGCTAATTTAGATACTCAAGTCAATCTCGCCATTTCCCTTCATTCGGCCGATCAAAAGTTTCGCGAGTCTATTATGCTCATTGCTCGTCAATTTGATCTCAACGCTCTCAAAAAGGCCTGTCTTTATTACGTCAACCAAACCAATCGCCAGCTTTTCTTTGAGTATGCTCTTATGAAACAAAATACTAGTCAACAAGATGCTAAATTATTGGCTGATTTTCTTCACTCTCATCATCTTTTCTTTTTAAATCTAATTCCTCTCAATCCTGTTGCTGGCGGTATGGATCCAGCCAGTAGGGATCAACAAAAAATATTTATGGATTATCTAAACCAATTTAGAGTCGAATATTCTCTTCGCCGATCTTTTGGTCAAAAATATTCCGCCGCTTGCGGCCAACTAGTCACTTCAAACTCGACCATTTAATTTCTGTATCTTTTCCACTGTCTCCCATCATTAAATCCTCGTTTTATATAAAATCTTTTTAATCTTTTTATATTTCCAGTCTTTTCGTAATCCACTCCCAAAGGTATCGGTACTGTTCTAATTGTGTCATATCTCATTTTAAGTTCTTCTAAAATAGCACTGGCAATGCCTTTGTTCCGAAAATTAGGATCGGTCATTAACCTTGATAAATAAATTGATCTATTGTTGTCGTTTAAAAAATAAGCCATTCCTATCAAAGAATTTTCTGAATTAAAAAATCCCAAAATATTTTGGTTTTTGTCTTCTTCTTTTAGCCCATCAATTATTTCTTGAACATATGGTTTTTTATCATCCTCAATTCTCTTCTGGAAATCAGTTAAATCATTCAAGCCAGCCTTTTTAACTATTCCTTTCACTTCTTCTCTCTTAGGCAATGTATCTTCCAAAGAAATGACTCTATTCTTAAATCTAATATCTTTAGATAAAAAATTTCTTTCTCGCATATTTAATCTTTATCAAAGAACTATCGGTTCTTGGTTTACAGTCAATTATATCTTGCTGGTTAAAAAACAGAAAAAGTGAAATCTACGGTATAATACACTCATGCTTATTGACGAAGTTCACATTATTGTTAAGGGAGGTAACGGAGGAAACGGTGTAGTTCATTTCTACAACGATGCCTTTCGCCCCAAAGGTGGCCCAGACGGTGGTCAAGGCGGCAATGGTGGTTCTGTCTTTTTTGAAGGTGTTTCAGATATTAGTAAACTAAATCAATTCCGTCACGCCAAAGTCTATAGTGCTCAAGATGGGGAACAAGGTGGTCATAACAATTGTACTGGTAAAGGTGGGGATGACTTAATTATCCAAGTTCCAGTAGGAACTGTTGTTAATTACGATAATGGTTCTTCTGTAGAAATTACTGAAATTGGTCAAAAAATTTTGATTGCTCGTGGTGGTAGTGGTGGTCGAGGAAACTATTTATTTCGTTCTTCAACCAACCAAACTCCCCAAGAGCGGGAATTAGGTTACAAAACAACTCCTAAAAAACTTTTCTTACAACTCAAACTTATTGCTCAAATTGGTTTAATTGGTTTACCTAATGCTGGCAAAACTAGTCTTCTCAACGAACTTACTGCTGCTGGTGCCAAAGTTGCCAATTATGCCTTTACTACTCTCGAGCCAAATCTTGGAGTAACTCGTGGTGGCTACATTATTGCCGACATTCCTGGATTAATTGAAGGTGCTGCTGATGGTCGTGGCTTGGGGGTAAAATTTTTAAAACACGTCGAAAGAACTACTCTTCTTATTCACTGTGTCTCAGCTGAATCATTAGATCCTCTTGCTGATTATCAAACAGTTCGCCAAGAATTAATTAATTATAGTTCTGTATTAGCCAAAAAACCCGAGATTATTGTCTTGACCAAGTCGGACACTTTAGAAACGTCTCAAATCAAAAAAATCCAAAAACAAATCGGCGCCGATATGGTCACTTCCATTATCGACACCGATAGTATCAAACAACTTAACGATCTTATTTCTAAGAAACTAAACTAAAGCTCTTTTAACTTTCTCCCAGTCTTTCTTGAGTTGTGCTATCAATTTAACTGCTCCTGATTTTGTTGCTTTCAAATCATCTTTAAATTCAGCTGCTACATCTTCAACAATCATTGCATATTTATCTTTATCAATTTCTTTTCCAGCTGTTTTTACTTCAGCAACTTTTTCCATTACTGCAGTTTTTATCTCTTTATATTTTGCCACTGCTTCATCACTGGCATCACCAAAAACTTCCTTAACTTTTTCTTTAGTATCTCGAACTCCAGTATCTACTTCCTTAGTCAGTTTTAATAACATTTTTTTTATATCTTCTCTGGTTTTTTTACCCGATTGTGGGGCTAATAATAAACCACCAACTGCACCAGCAGCTGCTGCCAACAAACCAGTCAAGAAAAATTTTCCTGTTTTTGCCATAATTCTCCTAAAATAAATGAACTAACACATTTAGTCTAGATTAATTATTTTTCTCTGTCAATTATTTTTCCACTTCTCTCTCTGGCCAGTGAGTATCAATTTCCACTCTCATTTCTAGAAATATTTTTCTTCCTGACATTAACTCTAATTCTTTCCTGGCGTTATAACCAATTTCTTTAATTTTTTTACCACCTCGGCCAATAATCATTTTTTTGTACCTTTCAGCACTCGTCAATATAACTGCTTTAATTAAAATTAATTTTCGCTTATCAATGATTTCATCAACTCTTACATCAATTGAATAGGGAATTTCTTCTCTCAAAAACAAATAAGTTTTTTCTCTAATTATTTCCTGGACATATTCTCTTGAATTCATCCCAATTTTAGGCTTATTTCCACTATCCATTAAACTGATATTATATTCGGTCTCTTTATTTATCTCTTCTGGTAATAATTCAAAAATTAAATTAATTAATCCTTTTACATTCTTTTCTTTTATTGCACTAACCCCAATCACTTTGTCAAATTCATCCTCTAAATAGTTGTATTCTGGCAAATGATCTTTAGGTCCCTTAGCAATATCTATTTTGTTGTAAACCAAAACTTTCTTTGCCTTAGCTTTTCTTACTAAGCCAATAACCTTATTTTCTTCTTCGTTTTTAGGTCGAGAAATGTCCACCAAACACAATATTACATCAGCTTGATTTAATTCTTTTGGTGCTTCAAGATTTATTCTTTTACCAATCAAATCATCAATTTTTCCTATAATACCGGGCGTGTCGCTAAATATCATCTGTCCTCTCTCGTCACTGTAAACCACCCGACTATTTTTTCGGGTTGTTTGTGGTAACGGGGAAGTGATTGCCACCTTTTGCGACATAATCGCATTAAGTAAGCTTGATTTGCCGGTATTTGGTCGGCCAACCAAGACAACTCTTCCAATTTTTCTTATTTTTTTGTTTTCACTACTTTTATTTCGCACAGGTGTATTTTACACTATATAACCATTTATTGGTTGACACTTAGCAATCAATCTGGTATTCTGCTAAATATATGGAAGAAAATCCTAATCAAGTAACTACTTTACAACCTGTTCGCAAAGTTTTGCCACTTATCCCTTTGCGCAACATTGTTCTTTTTCCATCAGTTGAAACCTCTCTTTTTTTTGGTCGCAAAGAATCAACTAATTCCTTACTCCATGCTTACGATAATACTAATAAATTAGTTATCATCACTACCCAAAAAGACAGTCGAATCGATAATCCTACGTTGTCTGATCTTTATAATGTTGGTGTCTTGGCCAAAATCGAGCATGTTCTTCAAACAGACGGTAATCTTCATGCTATTGTCAAAGGTATTTCTAGGGTCAACATTGTTAATTTGATGAAAACCGATCCGTTCTTTTTAGCTGAATATGTTGATTTACCTATCATTCCCGAACCCCTTGCTGAAGTCCAACAATCTGCCGAAACCCTTTTAAGTCAGCTCAAAAAAGCTTTTGCTATGGGTCGTCAACTTGATTTACCCGCCATGATGCAACTTAGTACTGGTGTTTCCAGTAGTGATCTGGCCGATCAGGTTTGTTTTTCTATTGACGCTAAAATCAACGAAAAACAAAGTTTACTTGAAACCCTAATCGTCAGCCAACGACTCAAAGCTGCTACCGAACATCTAATTCAAGAAATGAAAATAGCCGAACTTGAACGTTCGATCGAAGAAAAAACCCAAGAAAAATTCAACACTGGGGTTAAGCGTAATGTCTTAGAAGAAAGAAAACGCCAAATCGAAAAAGAACTTAAACGTCTTGGAGAAAACAGTGGTGGTGAATTTGATGATCTGGAAAAGAAAATTAAAAAACTTGATCTTTCCAAAGATATTCGTAAAAAATTACTCAAAGAACTTAATCGTCTAATGGAAATGGGTTCTATGGCACCAGAATCAAGCTACATAAAAACTTATTTGGAAACTGTAGTTGAACTCCCTTTTGGTAAATATAGTAAATCAGATGTTAGCCTATCCAAGGCGGCCAAAATTCTTGACGAAGATCATTATGGTATCAAAGATGTCAAAGAAAGAATTTTGGAATACTTGGCTGTTATTCAACTTAAAAATAAAATTAAAACCAAGAAAAATGAGGATAACTCTGGCACTGCTAATATCCTTTGTTTTATTGGCCCTCCAGGTGTTGGTAAAACCTCACTTGGTAAATCTATTGCCAAGGCTCTTGGCCGAGAATTTGTTCGTGCTTCTCTTGGTGGTATTCGTGATGAAGCCGAAATCCGTGGCCATCGCCGCACTTATGTCGGAGCTATGAACGGTCGAATTATCAAAGGTCTCAAAGACGCCAAGTCTATGAACCCAGTCTTTATGTTAGACGAAGTTGACAAAATTGGTTCAGATTATCGAGGCGACCCATCTTCGGCTCTTCTTGAAACCCTTGATCCAGAACAAAATCGCGAATTTACTGATCATTATTTAGATTTCCCTGTCGATTTATCCAAAGTCTTTTTTATCCTCACTGGTAACGATTTATCAACTATTCCAGGCCCTCTTCGTGATCGTTTGGAGATTATTAATTTTTCTGGTTACACTCTTGATGAAAAATTTAATATTGCCAAAAAATATTTAGTCAAAAAAGAATTAGTCGCTAATGGTTTACAATCAAAAGATATTTCTGAGATAAAAGATGAGACTTTGAAATATGTGGTTGAAAAGTATACTCGTGAAGCTGGTGTTCGTAGTCTTGAACGAGTTATTTCCTCACTTTTCCGCAAATCTGCCAAAAAAATTGTTACCGACAAAAAGACTCCAGTTGACCTCAACAATCAAACCCTTCTTAAAAAATTTTTAGGACCAGAAAAATTTTCTGCTACTCTAAAAGGTAAAAAAGATGAAGTTGGTGTTTCTACAGGATTAGCTTGGACATCTGTTGGTGGCGATATTCTCTTTATCGAAGTCAATATTATGCCAGGTCGAGGCCAATTGATTTTGACTGGTAAACTTGGTTCAGTTATGAAAGAATCTTGCCAAGCCGCTCTTTCTTTTGTCCGTTCTCAATCAAAAGAATTTGGTATTAAACAGGATTTCCATAAAATTGATATTCATATTCATGTCCCGGAAGGTGCTACCCCAAAAGATGGTCCTAGTGCGGGTGGAGCCATTACTACCTCCTTAATTTCTGCTCTCAAAGGTGTGGCTATGCCAAAAGATATTGGTATGACTGGTGAAATTACTCTTCGTGGCAATATTTTAGAAATTGGTGGCCTAAAAGAGAAATCAATTGCCGCTCATCGAGCCGGTTTAAAAACCATTTTTATTCCCAAAGATAATGAAAAGTCTTTAGTTGAAATTCCAAGGGAAGTTAAAAAAGATATTAAGTTTATTCCTGTCTCTCACTATTCCGAGATATACAAAAAAATCTTTATCTAGATAGTTGACTAACAGTCGTTCTTATTGAGGTTTCCAAATCTTCTCTTACCACACTTCCAAACAAAACTCCGCAACCATCAGTAATGTTATATAAATCTTGTCTTTTTGATACTCTAACCAGAGTCCCAAAAAAGTCTAGATTAGGGCTTTCAGCAAAATTTCTAAAACACAAGTTGATTTCTGGTGATCCGTTTTGGTTAAAACTGTATCGTATTGACTGTGGTCGCACTGAAGAATCTAAAGCGTAATCAGTTTTTGGTAACTCATCAATTACTTTTGAAAATACATTTGAAACTAAATCTAATTCCTCTGCCACTTTTATTTGGTCAGCTGTAAGGTTTGTTTTTGTTATATATCTTTCTGTTGTCATAACCAATTATAACAACTACATTTTTTCTACAGTCTGAATACCTAATAAATCCAACCCTGTTTCAATGATACTGGCCGCAGTTCTAGTCAAAAAGACCCTAAAAATTTCTTCCTTCTGATCAATAATTCTATTCTTAGCGTAAAACTCATTATATTTTCTGGCTATTCCCAAAAGATATTCAGCAATTACGGCAGGGGAATATCTTTCTGATGCTTCAATAATTTTTTCTTCAAATTTATAGAATTCTCTTATCAAACCTTTTTCGTCTTCATTCATCTCACTAGGAATTGTTTCAATATTTTTTTGCTCCTTAATTTTAGTTTTATTCAAGACGCTTTTACAGCGAGCATAAGTGTATTGGAGGTATGGGCCAGAGTCTCCATCCAAACTCATTATTTTGTCCCAGTCAAAGATCACATCTCTCCTTGGATCAGTCGCTAAATCACTAAATTTAACGGCGCCAATAGCGACTACTTTAATCATCTCTTCTTTTTCGGTTGCAGTCATTTCTTTATTAACACTACTTTTTTCAGCAATCTTTTTTGCCTCATCCATCGCTTTCTCAATTACATCTGACAAATGAATTGTGTCACCTTTTCGAGTTGAAAATTTTCCTGTTGGCCATCGAATTAATCCATGAGCCACATGTACCATTCCATTTTTTGGCCACCAACCCATTAACTTGGCTGTTTCAAAAACTTGTCTAAAATGTAATTGTTGATCCACTCCAACTTCGTAAACCATCAAATCCGGGTTCCAATTTTCCATTCTGTACTTAATTGTTGCCATATCTCGGGTAAAATAAGTTGTAGTCTCATTTGATTTTTGTAACATTGCTGGTGACATATCTCCTAACTCCACAATGATTGCTCCTTCACTTTTTTTAGTAATTCCTTTGCTAATAATTTCTTTAGTTACCTCTGGTAACATTTCTTGATAGAAAGATTCTCCATGAATAAAATCAATATGGACCCCCAACATTTGATAAACTTTTTCAAACTCCAATAAAGAAATATCAATACACTTTTTCCAAATACTCTTTGCCTCTTCGTCTCCATTCTCCAGCCTTAAAAACCATTCTCTGCCTTCATCTATTAAACTCTCATCCTTTTCTGCTTCCTTATGAAAAGTCACATAAAGTTTTTCCAAATCGCTTATTGTTAATTTATTAATATCAAATTTATTTTCAGAAATCTGAAATCTAGGATCTGACATCTGACATCTAGTAATTGCTGCAGTCAACTTTCCGTATTGAGTACCCCAATCTCCAATATGGTTATCACCAACACAATTCCACCCCAATATTTTATAAATATTGTAAATAGCTTGGCCAATATTAGTTGATCGTAAATGTCCAATTCCAAATGGTTTAGCTATATTTGGAGCTGAATAGTCGATCACCATAGTTTTCTCTTTCCCATATTCAGACAACCTATTTCTAAATTCTATTTCATAATTAATACTCTCTGCTTCTTTAATTAAATATTCCGGTTTCAAATAAAAGTTTATAAACCCCGCTCCCGCCACTTCCACTTTTTCAATCATATCTTCCCGAGATCTAATATCTAAGATCTGAGATCTCAACATTTCAGCTAATTCTCTTGGATTTTTACCATCATGCTTGGCCAGCACCATAGCAATATTAGTTGAGTAATCACCAAAATTAATATCACTCGGGTGTTCTAGTTTAATTTTCTCTTCACCCACCTCAAAACCACTATCTTTAATCGATTTTAAAATAATTTGTTTTAAGTCTTCTACTGTTTTCATTTTAAAAAACTTTTGAACCAACTGGTAAATCTTTATCTAAAAATAATGCACTCATATTTTCTCCATTCTCATCCTCGGCCCCGAAGATCATTGCTTGTGACTCTTCACCCATTATTTTTCTAGGGATAATGTTGGTCACAAATACTGTTTTTCTCCCTACTAAATCAGTCAGGGAGTACCATTTTTTAATTCCTGAAAATACTGTTCTTAAATTTTCTTCACCAAAATCTACTTGAAGTCTCAGTAATTTTTCCGACCCTTCAACTTCTATTGCTTCCTTAATTTCACCGATCTTAAACTCTACTTTGGCAAAATCATCATATTTAATTTGATCCATAGCCAATTTTATCAAAATAGGACTCAATTAGACATTGGAAATTAGGTATTAGAATTTTTTGTATGTTATCCTTACCCTAGATCTCTATTATCAATTAAATAATATTTTATGAATATTGATACTTCTATTTTTAAGTCTTATGACATTCGTGGTGTTTATCCTACCCAAGCTGATGAAAAGCTTGCCGAAGCTATCGGTCGAGGTTTTGCTAAATATTTAAATTTTC
>CAZNDF010000014.1:0-13694 GCA_964571775.1 uncultured Gammaproteobacteria bacterium
TTTTTTAGAAAAATGTTTTGCCCTCCATTTTCAAGGGAGGGTGTCCCGAGTTTATCGAGGAACGGGTGGGTTTCAGAGTCCTGACATAAACTCCTTCCAAATCAAATAAAGTTGTGTTGTTGAATAAGCATCTCTAGCCACATAGTCAGCAATTTTTTGAAAATCTTTATTATCAAACAATTCATTTACGTCGCCACCATGAACTCCAGCCTCTTTTGGATTTTCTATCCCAAAAGCCTTACACAAAATTTCCAACTTATATCCATGACTCTGTTTAATCCTATTAAATAAATCGATAAACTTATCCGAACCCCATTTTTTTACTTCAAAGGGCACTTTTACTCGATTAATTCCTGACCTAATTATTAAGTAAGGGAAATCAAAATTATCTCCATTGTAGGTTACAAACAATTCATATTCTTTGGCTATATTCCAAAACTCAGCCAGCAAATCTTTTTCTTCTTTAAAAATTTTGTAAGTATAATTTTCTTTCTCTGGCACCAAATCTTTATCTCCTATTAATAAGACCATTCCTTTTTGTGATCCCGGATTAAACGCTCCGATAGCACACACTTTTCCGAAAATAGAGTATAAACCGGTTTTTTTCTTAGCTTCTTCTTTATCCTCAGTTGCTCTTTCCAAATTATTTAATAAATAGTCTTGTTCTACTTCATCCAATTCTTCAAACTTTTTTCCTACAGTTTCAATATCAAACACCATTGTTTTAATTGAAGCCTTATACCCCTCAGTCTCTTCATTCTCAATAATTTGACAACTATCAATAATCAAACTGATTTGTCCTTTGTATTCTTGTGTCTTTCCATTAACCTCAATTATTTTACCTACCTCCACTTGGCATTGAGGTAAATTATTTCCCCAAACCTTAGCCTCAATCTTGCCTTCTGGTTTACTTAATTCTAATTGAAAATAAGAATCCCCTTTACTCGTTTGTTTAATCTCTTTCTTTGATACCAAAAAATGTTCATCTCTAACTAATTCATTTGCTCCAAATTTAACTGCCATAGCTAATTATAAATCATTTAATCAGATTTTCCTCTGATGTGTCTCAAATATGTATATTTTTTGGCTTTAATAACCCAAAGTGCTATAATATGCCCACTATGTACTCCAATATATCTTTGGGCCTCAAAGCACCTCAGGTAATTAATGCTATTGTCGAAATTACCAAAGAGACTCACAATAAGTACGAATACGACGAAAAATTAGACATCATCAAACTTGATCGGGTTCTTCATTCACCTATGCATTATCCTGTTGATTATGGTTTTATCCCTGAAACCCGATCGAAAGACGGTGATCATCTTGATGTCATGATTATTACCAATTCTCCGGTTTTTACCGGTTGTTTAGTTGAAGTTCGACCTATTGGGATTCTAATCATGTCTGATGAAAATGGTGACGATGAAAAAGTTTTAGCTGTTCCCGATAAAAATCCTAATTATGATCACGTTAAAAACCTCAAAGATGTTGAACCCCACTTCCTCAAAGAGTTAATTCATTTCTTTTCCGAATATAAGCGCTTAGAAAACAAATCAGTTACTGTCAAAGGTTGGCTTAATCGCCCCGAAGCTTACAAGATCATCAAAGAATCCAACAAAGTTTATCTTACTGAAGAACACCAAAAAACCATCGAACTTTCGTCGTCTCACATTTTGGAGTAAAAATATCTTTAATTTAAGTCTGGTTTTGAATTAAAATTTCAGCTAACATTAATTAATGTTGCGATTATTGTCGGATAAAAAATTAGGTTTGAAACTTTTTCGCTGTTTTGTGGTCTTTTTCTTATCTTTTTTCTTTTTAAATTTTCTTTTTTCTTTTTCTTCTTTTGCCGCTACTTACTATTGGAATCAATCAGATTGGTCTGGTGGTTCTGATACCTCTTCTTTTGCCAAACATGATACTAATCAATCAGCTTGGACTAAATACTTTTCTAAAGATGATAGTCTTACTACTAATTCTGGGTCTGTTTCTCTTTCTCCTACTCAAGAATCCCTCTCTCATAATTCCTCTGTTGGTTTTACCTCTAGTACCTTAACCAATATTGAATTTAGTAACGATAATCTTCAACTTAAAATGGCAGATGGTAATCAACAAGTGTCAGCTGGTTACTACAACACCTGTGCTCTCAAAAACGATGGTACTGTATGGTGTTGGGGGTACAATTCTTCTGGCCAACTCGGCATAGGAACAACTTCTGTCTCAATGGTTTATACTCCGGTTCAAGTTGTCGGAATAGGTGGTACAGGAACTTTAACTAATATTTCACAAATTTCTGTCGGTTTAGGCATGTCAAGTTACGGTCATACTTGTGCTCTCAAAAATGATGGTACTGTTTGGTGTTGGGGATACAACAAATATGGTCAACTAGGTATTGGAACAACCGCCACAAAAACCTCTCCGGTTCAAACTCTTGGTCCAGGTGGAACAGGTGTTTTTACTAATGTCTCTCAAATTGCTACAGGTTCTCAATCTGTTTGTGCTCTTAAAACCGATAGTACTGTTTGGTGCTGGGGTATTAATGATTCTGGTCAATTGGGAAATAACTCAAATTATGGAAAACGCTTTCCTACCCAAGTTGTTGGTGCTGGTGGTACCGGAGTCCTTACCGATGTTTCCAAAATATCCATGGGCAGCTATACGACTTGTGCTGTAAAAACTGACAACACTGTCTGGTGTTGGGGAAGTGGTAATTCTGGTCAATTGGGAAATAACTCATCATCAAGTTCCTATTTTCCCGTTCAAGTCTTAAGTTCAGATGGTGTTACCTATCTGTCTGATGTTTCTTATATCTCTGTTGGTGGATCCCACACTTGTGCCGTCAAAACGGATGGAACCGCTTGGTGTTGGGGTTATGGTCACTATGGTCAATTGGGTATTGGCACTACTACTACTCAGTATCTTCCAGTTCAAGTTTTAGATTCTGATGGCAGCGGAACTTTAAACAATGTCTCTCAAATTTCTCTTGGCTATTCTTTTTCTTGTGCCCTCAAAACCGATGGTACTATGTGGTGTTGGGGGTATAACGATGATGGACAAGCAGGCTTAGGTTATCGTACCTACAGTGTTGGTATCACACTTCCTCTTCAATCCGGCGGTTCTAGTTTCACTAACGTTTCTCAAATTTCTGCTGGACAATCACATGTTTGTGCTCTCAAAAGCGATGGTACTGCTTGGTGTTGGGGCGATAATTATTATGGTAAGTTAGGAGTTAACTCGCTAGATGATGATAAATATTCGCCGACTCAAGTATATAATACCCTTGGAAGTGGAATTTTTTCTGATGTTTCCAAATTTTCTGCTGGTAGTGCTCACACTTGTGCTGTAAAGTCCGATGGTACTGTTTGGTGCTGGGGAGGTAATTCCTCTGGTCAACTCGGTATTAATTCAACTGTTAGTAAATCCATCCCAACTCAAGTTCTTGACCCTGGGGGCACTGGGGTTTTAACTAATGTTTCTCAAGTTTCTGCTGGTAATTCTCACACTTGCGCTGTCAAAACAGATGGTACTGTTTGGTGCTGGGGATATGGTGGTGCTGGTCGATTAGGTAATAATTCCACTTCTGATAAACGTACTCCTGTTCAAGTTGTTGGTGTTGGTGGTTCTGGATTTCTTACTAACGTTTCTCAAATTTCTGCTGGACAATCACATGTTTGTGCTCTCAAAAGCGATGGTACTGCTTGGTGTTGGGGCGATAATAGTAATGGTCGACTTGGTAATAACTCCTCAGTATATCCTCAGTCGACTCCTATTCAAGTTGCTGATGTAAACATGAATCCTATAACTAATTTTTCCCAAATATCTGCTGGCTATAGACACACTTGTGCTTTTAAAACTGATGGTACTGCTTGGTGCTGGGGATACAATAATTACGGCCAACTCGGCATTGGTTCAACCGCTAATTCATCTCTTCCAACTCAAGTCCTTGGTTCAGGTGGCACTGGCGTTTTGACTAATATTTCCCAAATTTCTACCGGTGAATCTCATTCTTGTGTCCTCAAAACCGATGGTACTGCCTGGTGCTGGGGAAGCAATTATTATGGACAAATTGGATCAATGAATCGATATGGTGGTGATAAAAATATTCCAATTCAAGTCTTTGGCCCAAGTGGAACCATTAACCCTGGATATCTCACAGATATTTCCCAAATTTCTGCTGGGAGTTCTTATACCTGTGCTGTCAAGACTGACGGTACTGCTTGGTGTTGGGGTTACAATCGCAATAGTCAATTAGGGAATAACACTTCCGTTGATTATTCCACCACTGTACCAGTCCTTGATCCTGTTGGTGGTTGGGAACTTCGTCTAGCTGGTTTCTATTCCTCTGGCAACCTGTTATCGCCCGTTATCAATCTCGGTAAGAATGTCAATTTGAATAGTTTGTCTTTAAGTAAATCTCTGCCTTCATCTGGTACTACCATTAAAGTTCAAATTAAGACTTCTGACACTGAAGCTGGTCTGTCTTCTGCCTTATGGTCTGGTCCTGATGGCACCTCTTCTACCTACTTCACCTCTGATTCTTCTTCTCTTGATTCTTTCTCTCTTAAACCTTTTGTTCAGTATCAAGCCATTCTCGAAACCTCTAGTCCTTCTAAAACTCCGACTCTTTCTTCCCTTGGTCTTAACTATCAATCATACTCTCCCTCTGGTGTTCTCATCTCCTCTCCCTATGATTCTCAAACTGACGAAAATTTAATTTCTAATATCTCTTGGATGAAAAGCACCCCTGATAATACTTCTGTCCAATATCAACTTCGATCTGCTTCTAGCCAAGCTGGTCTAATATCATCCTCTTGGCTCGGTCCTGATGGTACTTCATCAACTTACTTCACTAGTAATCTAGGTGAGACTACTCCTTCATCACTTCGTGATGGTCTTTCTGATCGTTGGTTACAGTACAAAGTTCTTCTTTCAACTGATGATACTTCTGTTACTCCCACTCTCTATGACAACACTGTTACTTATGTCGTTAACGCTCCACCATCATTTGACACTTCTTATCAAACCGATGGTTTTGGTATTACCCGAAGTGAAACCCCTGGTATCTTTAATTTCCTTTACAAAATTGGTGACACTGATACTGCTGATGCTTCTGTTGGTAATCAATATCGTCTCTGGCCAACTTTCCAATACACCTTAGACAATGGTGGTACTTGGACTACTATCACCACCGATCAACTTTCTGGTTACACTACTGACAACCCTATTATTCTCACCGATGGTTCTACCTATGTTGAAGGTGCTACTGTTTGGGATGCCACCACGGCTTTAGCTAATACCTATGGAACCATCAAGATTCGTATTATTGTTGATGATCATGAAGCTGCCAACAATACTTCCACTATTACTTCCGACTCTTTTATTTTCGACACCAAATTACCTACTATTGGTACAGTTGACGGTGGCGGCTCTGGTATCAATATTAACCACAACCAAACTACCTCTCTGGCTATAGATAAAACTAATAATCCTAACGTCACTCTTTACTTTTCTGCCACTGATGACTCCGACCTTAAAATCCGTTATGGTTTAACTTCTTCTTTATCTGCCATTGACTATCAAGATTATGCCTCCTCAGTTGGTTTTACTCTTCCTTCAACCACCGACGGTTCTAAACGTGTTTATGTTCAATTTAAAGATGCTTATGGCAATGAGTCTGATGTCTATTCTGATGTTATTCAACTTGATACTACCGCCCCAACAGACGACTCTGATCTTTTCCTTCAAGATATTTCTAATCCAAATACTAGTGAAGCTAGGCTCTTTCTTAACTGGGCTAAAAACACTGACTCTGATTGGCAAGGTTATCGTATTTATGTCTCTGAAGAGGGGAGTGATTTTAGTTTAGTTCAGTCTATTGATAATGTTAATTCCAATTACATTCTTCAAGACAATTTGACTAACACCCATTCCTATACCTACAAAGTTACCAATATTGATGATCTCAATAATGAATCAATTGGTTCCACTATTACTCAAACCGTCTGGGGCAACCCGACTGATTTAGTTCCTCCTACGATTACCAATATTCAAGTCAGTCATAAAACCACTTCTTCAGTTACCATTCTCTGGACTACCGATGAAGTCGCCAACGATTCTATCCTATACTCCACAGATGATAGTTATTCAGAAAGTGAAGTTGGCACCGGTTATAGTCGCCAACACAGTTTAATCCTTTCCGGTCTCTCTGCTGGAACTCAGTACAATTTTAAAATTCGTGTTACTGATCCTTCAGGAAATTCTACTGATTCGGATGCTAGTACTTTTACTACCAATACTCCAGATACTACCCCTCCAGTTATCACTAATATTAATACCTCTAACTTATCTTCATCTCGTGTTGACATTAGTTTCACTACCGACGAACTCGCCTCTTCGTTCATTGAATATTCCACTACTTCTGGGTTTACTAATGGCACTGTCTTTGGTCAAAATGATTTTTCTTTAAGTCATTCTGTTTCTCTTAGATCTCTTTCTCCGTCTACTCCCTATTATTACAAAATTCATTCAGTCGATGCCTCTGGTAATCAAGCAACTTCTTCAGAACAAACTTTCACCACTTCAGCTACTAGTACTGATACTACTTCTCCCTCTATTTCTAATGTTTCTGTTGGAAGTATCCAATACAACACTGCCACTATTACCTTTACTACTGATGAAAATGCTTCTTCCTTTGTTGAGTTTGGTAAAGATACTACTTATGGTCGTCTTTATGGTCAAGACAATAATGTCACCGGTCATTCTGTCACTCTGCCTTATGATCTCTCTCCAGAAACCATCTATTACTATCGAATCCGTACTAAAGATCTCTCTGGTAATGAAACCTTAGGTGTTGGTTCTAGTTTTACTACCTCAGCTAATCCTCATGATTCTACGGCTCCTACTATTTCTAATGTCACTATCAGTGAACCACAACAGAATTCTGTCACTATCACCTGGGTTACCAATGAACCATCCACTTCCTACATAGATTATGGTCAAGATACTAACTATTCCTTACAACAAGGTAATTCCTCTATGGTTCAAAACCACTCTCTTACCTTAGTTGGGCTTAACCCTCAAACTGTTTATCTCTTTAGAATTAAATCAGTTGATCCCTCAGGGAACATTTCCTCCGACAATAATTCTAATCAAGGTTATCAGTTTGCCACATCATCCGGAGATAACCCCCCTACAATTTATTCCAACCAGATTAAAGATGTTACTACTTCTTCAGCCAATATTTATTGGGAAACCAACATTAATTCCAATTCCTATGTTGAATACGGTCTAGACACTACTTATGGCAATCTTATTGGGAGTAATTCTTTGACTGATCAACATACTATTTCATTATCAGGTCTTCTTTCTGGAGCTACTTACTACTTTAGAGTTAAATCAGCTACCTCTACCAACGCTGAGTCTGTATCTTCAAATTTCACCATAACTACACAAGGTATTGCTAGCACTACACCTGTAGAACCTGTCAACAATGATCCCAGTGAAGAAACAATTTTAGATAAGATTAAAAATGGTACCTCAGATCTAATTAAAAAAGTTCTAGATCTTATCCCGGGATCATCTCTTTCTGAAGAAGATTTTATTGACAAAATGAACACCCTTAGCCCCAAAATTGTTTCTTCCCCCTCCATCTCTTCTAGTAATATCACTGTTGATCCTGGTGTTGATAAAATTGTCATCTCTTGGACTACTGATAAAAAATCTAACTCTGTAGTTGTTTACACTCCTGATTCTGATTTTGATTCTGCTAATCCTGTCTATTCCTCAGAGGTAGGTAAGTATGATGAATCCGTTACTTCTCATTCTGTTGAATTAACTAATCTTAACCCTAACACCACTTATCACTACAAAGTTCGTTCCAAATCAGACTATGGTAATTGGACAGACAGTGAAGATTTTACTTTTGCTACTCTCTCTATTAATTCTGAAATTAAAGATTTCCGTTTTACCAAAGTTACTCAAAAATCAGTTTCTGCCAGTTGGTCTACTACTTTTGATTCTCGAGCCATGTTTGAAGTTACTGACATTCTCTCTGGTAAATCAGTAGTTAAATCAGAAGAGCAAGGTTTTTCTCGTGATCATTCTTTCACTACTGATCAACTTCAAACCTCTACCAATTATCAACTTCAAATTAGTACTGTTGCCAAAGATGGTACTGTCTCCGAAGCTTCTCTTTTCCCATTCTCTACTTCCACCAGTAGTGAACCTCCACTTATCTCCAATGTACGTATCTCTAATGCTTTAATCTCTGGTGCTGTTGAACAAGTTCAAACTATCATTTCTTGGAAAACCGACAAACCATCCACCTCTAGAATCCTGTACAATGAAGGTACTTCTAAAGAACTTTCTCAATCTACTAGTCTTGATAAATCCTTGGTTACTGACCATGTGGTTGTCACCACCAATCTTAAACCTGGTAAAGTCTACAAGTTTAAAGTTGAAAGTGTTGATTCCAATGATAGTCCTTCTCTTTCCAAAGATTACTTAATCATGACTCCAAAAACTCAGGAATCCGTTATCAACCTCATCATTGATAACTTCATGGAATCCTTCTCATTTGTTACTAAAGGCAGACAATGAAACCATTAATTGAAATTAAAAATCTAAATGTTATTTATAATTTGGGTAAAATCAATGAATTTACTGCCCTAAAAAACATCAATCTTGAAATTTATCCCGGAGAATACGTTACTTTTTTTGGCCCATCTGGTTGTGGTAAATCAACCTTACTTTACACTATTGCTGGCCTTGAATTTCCCACCAGCGGTGAAGTTTTTGTTAACCAGCAAAATACCAAATCACTTTCAAAACAAGAATTAGTCAAATATCATCGCTTTATTGTTGGTATGGTTTTTCAAGCCTATTATCTTATTCCTCATCTCAATATTCTCAACAATGTCATGCTTCCGGAAATTTTTTCCAAAACTGACGTTGAGCAACGAGTCATCAAAGCCAAAGAACTTATGACCCGTTTCGGCATTGACACCTTAGCTAAACGTCGACCTTCCCAACTTTCCGGAGGTCAACAACAACGTGTTGCTATTGCTCGGGCTTTAGCCAACAATCCTTTAATTTTATTAGCCGATGAACCAGTAGGAAATTTGGACTCTAAAAATTCCGACATTGTCCTAAAACTACTTGATGATATCCATCTCAAAGAAAAAAAGACCATTATTCATGTCTCCCACAATCCCAAAGATCTTCAATTTTCTGATCGTATTTTTTACATGAAAGATGGCCAAATTGAAAGTGTAGTTCAAAACAAACGACCCACCTCCCAATCTTCCGGTTCCGACACTGATGCTCTTCTTAAGGCTTATCCTTATCTCGACAAATCTGAAATTGAAGCTAAATTAGTTCTTAATCAAATTATTTCTGACTATTCTATCGATACTCAGCAGGAAATGGAAAAAACTATTGCCAAATTTATCACCGGCAAAATTACCCAAAAACAACTCATTAATTTGTTTGACAAACCAGCCGAATCTGGTGGATTCAATTTATATAGTCAAACTGCCCAGAAAATCGGTCAAAAAGTCAGCGATATTGTCAAAAATATAGAAATTATTTCTCAAGAAACCAAAACTGAAACTGATTTGGAAAAACGAGTCAAACAAATCAAATCGTATCTTACTGAAAAATATGAATTAAATCTCAATTATCAACAATTCCAAAGATTTGAAGAGTTATTAATTGATAGATTTAATTTTACTCTTACTGAACCTCGTTTCAATCAAAAAATTGACAAATCTTGGAATGAAGGGGGGCTAGGTTTAAATCACCGTACCGTCAAAAAGATTTGTCGAGAAGTCAAACTTATTATGTTTAATAAAAAATTCAAAGAAAGCAATGAGGGTTAAAGATTTATTCGAAATCAGTTTTCAAAATTTTAATAATCGAAAATCTCGTATTTTCTTTACTGTTTTAGGAGTCTCAGTTGCTATTGGAGCTGTTCTCTTTTTAGTCTCTTTTGGTTACGGACTTCAAGCCAGTCTTTTGGAAAAAATTACCACCACTGATTCACTTTTGAGTCTTGACGTTATGTCTCCCGATACCGAACTCATCAAGCTCAACCAAGACACCCTTAGTAAAATTACCCAAATTGAACATGTTGACAAAATCAGTCCTTACGTAGCCTATTCTGGCAACTTAACCTTAGACAACTTAACTTCCGAAGCTATGGTCAATATTGTCGATGACAATTATTTAAAATTCGACGGTGTTACTCCTAAAATCGGTCGTAGTTTTGAATTATCCGACACTAATAAAGCCATCGTTAATAACAGTGTCGCCGATCTTTTTGACATTTCTGCCGACAAACTTATTGGTAAAAAAATTAATGTCACCGTTTTTACTCCCGATATTGAAAGTGAAAATAAAACCGAAGAAGTCCAGGCCCAAAATTTAGCCAAGGATTTTGAAATTGTAGGTGTTATCGAAGATACTAATAATCAAGGTTACATTTTTATCCAACAAAATGATGTTTCTATCCCTATCAATGAGTACAGTTCCGTCAAAGTTAAAGTTGATAGTGAACCAAATCTTTCTAACGTTCGTGACAATTTAACTTCATCAGGGTTTTTAGTTTCAGCTCTTTCCGACACTATCGACCAAGCTAACCAAATTTTCGGTATTATCCAAATTGTTTTAAGTATTTTTGGTATCGTTGCTCTCATAGTTGCTGCCATCGGTTTAATCAATACTATGACTATTTCTCTTCTTGAACGAACCAATGAGATTGGTATTATGAGGGCTATTGGTGCTTCTCCTACCGATGTTATGTGGTTGTTTTTGGGTGAATCCATTATGATAGGGTTTTTGGGTGGTGTTAGTGGTATTCTACTTGGCTTTCTTCTTAGTCAAGGTTTTCAAGCTATCATTAACCTTATTTCACGTAGTCTTGGTGGTCAAAATCTCAATCTTTTTTCTTACCCAATTTGGTTTATCCTCTTTATTATCATCCTTTCTACTTCTGTTGGTTTTATTGGTGGCTTTTTCCCTGCTCGTCGTGCCGCCAAACTCAACCCCCTCGATGCCCTAAGGTATAAGTAATCAAGTAACTAATTAGACAATTGTATTGTCTTTATCTTTTTATATTCATAAATCGTTAACTTTCCAAAAACAGCATATGATAGAGCTGTCCACAAATACATTGATAAATTAGTCCCAACATATTTATATAATGTCCAAACTGCCAACACAGAATAAACGTACATTATTGCCACATAAACCCACAATTGGTTTTTCAAAAGACAAATTACAGTTAATACTTTTGTGATCCCATGAATGAGTACACCTAATATTAGTAGATAAAAGAAAAAGATAAGAATACTCAGATTCTGATAATTTTCAGCAAAAATAAAATCTAGTTGGTCTTTTAAAAAATCAAATTTTTCCAAATAAGACCATATTTGTATCACACCTTGTTTTCTTTCAAGGTAAACCAACATAAGACAAAAAACTATTTCAACTAAACCTTTTAAAAATCTCCCCAAAAGCGCTAATTTAAATAAATTGTCCCAAAAATTTCGTCTAGTTATATTCATATTTCATTTGTCGGGAATACAAGATTCGAACTTGCAACCTCACGCACCCCATGCGTGCGCGCTAGCCAATTGCGCCAATCCCCGGAGTCATTGTTATTTTACTTAAATTAGTTCATTTTTGCTAGTCTTCGTCTTTTCTTCGGTTTTGATACCTTGACTTGATATAGTTCAAATTGTTATCACTAATACAGTTAATTTAAAAATAATATTTATGAAAAAGAAAAAAGAAATTCAAAAAGGTGCTGCTATTGGTGCTAATCAAAGTCAAAAAAATGAAGCTGTTCGCGTTGCCATGGAACAAATTACTAAGGCTTTTGGTGACGGTGCTATTATGAAAATGGGCGCCAAACAGGCCGATATGTCCATCGAAGTTATTCCTACTGGTTGTTTACCCCTTGATATTGCTCTTGGTGTCGGTGGTTTACCTCGTGGTCGGGTTACCGAAATTTTTGGTCCAGAAGCTTCCGGAAAAACTACTGTTTGTCTTCATGTTATCGCCGAGGCTCAAAAACTTGGCGGTACCTGTGCTTTTATCGATGTCGAACATGCCCTCGATCCTCTTCGTGCCTCCACCGTTGGGGTTAACCTTGATAGTTTACTTATTTCTCAACCAGACAATGGTGAACAAGCCTTAGAAATTGTGGAGACACTTGTTCGTTCTAATGCTGTTGATGTTATCGTTCTCGACTCTGTTGCTGCCTTAGTTCCTCGAGCTGAAATCGAAGGAGAAATGGGGGATTCTATGATGGGTGTTCAAGCTCGTCTCATGTCTCAAGCACTTCGCAAACTTACTGGTGCTATTTCCAAATCCAAAGCTGTAGTTATATTTACTAACCAAATTCGCCAAAAGATCGGTGTAATGTTTGGTAATCCTGAAACTACTCCTGGTGGTTTAGCTCTTAAATTTTATGCCTCAGTTCGTATTGATTTACGCAAGATTGCTAATATTAAAACTTCTTCTGGTGATGCTATTGGGTCTCAACATCGCGCCAGAATTATCAAAAACAAAGTTGCTCCACCATTCAAAGAAGCTGAATTCGACATTATGAACACCGAAGGTATTTCTATTTTTGGCGGCTTAGTCGATTTGGCCGTTCAACACGGATTAATCACCAAAGCTGGTGCTTTTTTCAAAGTTGGCGATCAGAATATTCAAGGTCGAGAAGGTGCCAAAAAATTCTTCAAAGAAAATCCTCAAATTGCCAAAGAATACCGAGATAAAGTTTGGAGTAAGGTTCAAAGTGCTGCCACTGGTGCTATCTCTGAATCCAAAGATTCTGATCCTACTGAAGAATAATGCTCTCTATTACTAATATTAAAACTAGTCGTATCCCTAATCGGGTCAATTTGACTTTCTCTGATGGTTCTTACTTACCTTTTTTAATTGATGATGTTGTTCGTTTATCTTTATCAAAAAACCAAGAAGTTGACTCAGAAAAATTGGCTCAAATAATTTCTTCATCTCTTACTTATTTAGGTAAAGAATATGCTCTTCGGCAAATTGCCATCTCTCCCAAAACTGAAACTATTCTCTCTCAAAAATTAAAAATTTATTTTATAAAAACTACTCAGAAATTCAAACTTTTTTCTCAAATATCATCGTCATCTATTATTGAGAAAATTATTCAAGAAATAAAATCACGTGGGTTTTTAAACAATTCTGATTTTGTTACTTATTTTGTTAACAAAAATAAGTCAAAATCACTTAATGAAATAAAATTTTTATTAAGACAAAAAGGGATTGACTCTTCTTCTTTAAACTTATCTCCCAAAAACGAGCTTGACTCAATTAAAAAAATATTGTCAAAAAAGAAGATAACCAGGGAACTTGTGGCTGATTTTAATTCAAAAAATAAACTATACGCTTCACTATTTCGCCGTGGTTTCCAGATTTCTGATATCAAAGCTGCAATTGACGATTATCTCTCTTTACAGTAGAATATACTGACTTTTAAATATTCTATTACTTATTAAATTTATTTTTTAAAACTTTTTACTTGTACACTTTTCTTGTTTATGTCAATTTGTCTTCATTTTTCATAAAGTTCCCCGCCCTCATTGTGTCGTAAAAAGTAATTGGAGGTTCCATGTTAGATTTTTTCTTGACCAAGGTTAAAGGTTTATTTTCTT
>CAZNDF010000015.1:0-11104 GCA_964571775.1 uncultured Gammaproteobacteria bacterium
GAGATTCACCTTAAGAAGGTCATTAAAAATGATACTTTGACGGAGATGAGAAGAATGACTATTGATAAGAACGCGGCTAAGTTTGGGATTAGATAAAACTTCTTTAACTTTCGTTGACGGGTAGAGAGCATCAAAAACGCGATAAATTTTACCAACCATAGGTAAATTGTTTTTGATAAAAATATCTGAAATTTTTTGATATGTTTCTAGAGGATTAGAGGTATTAAGAATTTCAATAAATAATTGATTTTTAATTTTTAAAATTTCCTTCGCTGGTGAGGAATTAATTTGATCAATGACAGAAAGATATTGTTCTAGATAATTTTCTGGGTTTGGTGAGGAAATAATTTTTTGGCTAATAGAACTACTTGTTTCGATAAAGAAACGATAGGTTTCTGGACTATCTATTTTGGAGAGGAGACTAAAAAAAACTTTGTCGCGAAAATCAGATTTGTCAATAACTTCAGGATTAACCATATCTTTGACGAATCTAAAATCTGCTTTTAAATCATTGATAGCAACTTGGATAAGTTTTTTACTGGGTTGATGGTCGTTATTAAAATACTCAGAAATATTTTCTTTGTTAGGGATAAGGAAATTAACTAAATTGTAGTAATCTATGGATTGGTTACTTTTTAAGTTGGTAACACCATGCCAAAATTTTTGATCTTCAGGAGAAAATGAACCAAGAACTTCCGGAGTAAGATTGGCTTGAAAGAAATCAACATCATAAAATTTTTCCTGAATCAATTTTTCAAAGAATAAAGAGGTTGGTTGTTGATCTTGGTTGAAAAATGAGTCAGTCTGATCTCTGTGTTCGACAATAAATTTAAATGTTATCGTATCTAGTTTTTTTAAACTTAAAAATTCATTCCAAAATTTTTGATCTTCAGGAGAAAATGAACCAAGAACTTCCGGAGTAAGATTGGCTTGAAAGAAATTGACATCGTAATAATTTTCTTTAACTAATTCTTCAAAGAATAAAGAGGTTGGTTGACCATTTTCATTAAAGATATTTCCGGATTTATACTTCAAGATTAATTTATTTATTAAGTAATTATTTTTTTTTAAGGAAATAAGACTCTGCCAAAACTTTTGATCTTCAGGAGAAAACGAAGCAAGGACTTCCGGAGTAAGACTGGCTTGGAGGAAATTGACATCGTAATAATTTTCTTTAACTAATTCTTCAAAGAATAAAGAGGTTGGTTGCTGATCTTGGTTGAAAAATGAATCAACTTGATCTTTATGGTTGACAATAAATTCAAATGTTCTTGAACTTAGCATTTTCAAACTTGGAATTTCATTCCAAAACTTTTGATCTTCAGGAGAAAACGAAGCAAGGACTTCCGGAGTAAGATTGGCTTGAAAGAAGTTCGTGTCGTAAAATTGTTCCTGAATCAATTTTTCAAAGAATAAAGAGGTTGGTTGACCATTTTCATTAAAGATATTTTCGGATTTATACTTCAAGATTATATGGCTTGCTGGATATTGCATTTCTTTTAAAGAAACAAAGCCCTGCCAAAACTTTTGATCTTCAGGAGAAAACGAAGCAAGGACTTCCGGAGTAAGACTGGCTTGAAAATCATAAAAACCACTTAATAAAGATGAAAAGAATTGCGATGTAGGTTGGTGATCTTTGTTGAAATAAATATATGGAATAGAAGAATCAAAAATATGTTTTATTTCTGTCGAATTAATATTCGGCAAATTCAAAATTCCTAACCATAATTGTTGGTCTGACTCTGAGAAAGATGAAATAATTGGCTCTAAATTAGATTTTAGGAAAGCAAAGTCATGATTAAAACTTTTGGGGGTAAAGTTGTTGTTGGATTTAACTAGATATTTGAATAAATCTGAAGTGGGTTGATGTTCTTGATTAAAGAAAACAGTTTTATTTTGTTGATTAGTAATACTTTTAGCTATTTCTGATGATGGTTCTATAAGTCTTGAAATGTTATTCCAAAGAACTTTATCCTCTTCCGGAAAAGCAGAAATTGATTTTTGAACGAGTTCTGAGTGAATGAAGGTATTAAATTCTTCATATCTTTCCGAAAATATAAATTTGTCTGCAACAATATCTTCTAAGAATTTGCTACTTAATAGATCATGATCAATATAACTATCTATTTTCCCTGGATTGCGAAGTAGATGTATTTTTGTTTCTTTGTTATCAATTTGTGAAGCGATTAATACAGTTTTTTGTTCTGATTCAGAGAAATTATTAAATAATTCAGGGTTAAATTTATATTTCTCAGTTTTAGAACTAATAATTAGTCTCCAACATAAAGAATAATTTAGTTTTCCTTCGGGAGAAATAAGTTCTGATCTAGTATCGGAAACGACTTCCTGTATGATTTGACTATCAATGTTCGGAAAAATGTTTGGTAATTCTTTAATTTGATTTAATTGCTCATTAGTTTTGTTTTTTAAAGATTGTATGTTGTTAAAAAATTGATAGGGTTTTTCATCTTGATTATTGAATGTGTTTTCGTCATATAAATTAATTGAATATAGATAATCAATATACTTAGGTAAGTTAATACCATGTAATTTTGACGTTTGACCTAGTATAGAATGAACTTGTTTTCTACTAACTCCACAGGAACGGAGAGCGTCATAAAATTCGCTTGGCTTCTCTATTTTGTATTTTTTGATTATAGAAATATCTTGGTGACGAGCGATTCTGCCTTTAATTGTTTTCTTTTCCTGATCATACTCTTGACGGTGTTGATCATAGAGACTAGGTCTATCGAGAAACAATGTTTGTTCGGGTGATTTAGGAGCTTCTGCAGTAGTTTTTTTGATACTTTCAGTTATTTGTTTTATTTCGACTTGATCATGTTCAGAGATGTCACCCGTATTTATTTCTGGACCACTTTGGGTGTCTGTTTCTGAAGGTGAAGCAGCAAGAATTTCCTCTTGAGGAATTTCTAATGAAGCAAAATCCTGGAAGGTTTTTTTAGTAGGTTCATCAGTCAAACCTCTTTTATCAAAAATATGAATAATTTTATCTTTGAGATGAGATAATTCTTTAGACAGATTTTTTTTAGTTTCTGATTTTATGGTTGATTTGACTTCGGGTTTTGATGGTTCTTTATATTCCTGAGTGTTAAGCGGCATAAGATTTGTTCAAAGCAATAATAGTTTTTCCGATGTTTTCCTTGAAAAGTGGGTATTGATTAACAAACTGACGGGTTTGTTTAAATAGACTAGAAATAGAATCAGCAATATCTATATTTTTAAGAACGTAACGAGAAATTTGGATAACTTCTATTTCAGAAACTTGACCATCAGTAAAAAGGAAATCGAGAGTATTAAGAATCTGACGTTCAATAATAGTTTTTATTTTAGAAAAATCAGACACATTAGTGGGCATAATCTAATTTTAAGTATAGCCTAAAATTAGACGGTCAGGTGTTTATTTTTTGATAGCCGAAAGGATCTGTTTTTGGGCGGTAGGAAGATCAATATCACAAGCAACAGCAACCTCATTACTTAAATGATTGAGAGCTTGTTCGTAAATTGATTGATCAAAACGAGAAAGAGGGGTGTCGGCGGTTTGGTGTTGAATAAAATAAATTAAAAGACGAGCAGTTTTGATAGGGTCGTTAAGATAAAGGATTTCTTTTAGAGAATTACTATTATTGTTTCTATTGGTAAATTCTGGAACCTCGAGAGGTTGTTCGGTGGCAATTTTTTTTAGAAATTCTTTAACTTCGGCTTTGGTGAGGATAGGGCGAATATCAGCCTTGGACAGATTTGATAAAGGAATAGAACTAGTGCATTTTCCTTTGCTACTGTCTGTATGGAGAGGGTAATAACAAACCCGATCATTTTCGATCTTGGAGACGACATGAATTTGTTCTGAATCAACAATCAAATCACCGACATTAATCACATAATTGCTCATAAAAAAACTCCTTTTAAAAAACTAAATATCCGAATCGATAGTAAAAGATCACTAGGATTACGATACTTATATATTGTACTATTTTTAGGACAAAAATGGAAGGGCTAGTGGATAATTTTCTTTATTTCTTCATCTCTGATTTTTTGACGTTTTTCGTATTTGCGCATCCTACGGCCAACTCCGATCTCTACTTTGAACCACTTGCCTTTTAAATAAATGGCAATGGGAATAATCATATATTTTTGGTGACGAAGGGACTGAATTTTGGCGATTTCTTTTTCGGATAATAAAAGATTTCGGTCAGTAGTGGTGTCAGTGAGAGTATTTTGGGAGTATTTATATTTAGGAATTTTTAAATCAAAAAGGATGGGTTGACCGTTAACAATTTCGATTTTGGAAGAAGCAAATTGAGGAGTTTGGGTACGCAAAGATTTGGCGTCAGCGCCAGTTAAGGCGATTCCGGCTTCAAATTTATCGATAAATTGGTAATCAAGGGAATCCTTGTTGAAATAACGCATGAGTTAGTTTATCAAGTTTATAAAGTTTATAAAGTATAAAGTTGGAATTATAGGGAGATTTATTAAAAATCTTTTTAATGCGTCATTGCGAGGAACAATTACGATGGTGACGAAGCAATCTAGTTGAAGATTTAATCCCAACGAGATTGCTTCTCCGCCAGCTGGCGGATCGCAATGACGGGGAGGTAAGGCTCGCAATGACGGGGGAAAAGAGATTGCTTCGCTTCGCTCGCAATGACGTAAAAAAAAGGCATCGCAATGACGTAAAAGAAAAGGCATCGCAATGAAAATGAATTTTTTAATTATTCTATAAAGTAATACGATAGATTTTTTGATCCGAGGCAAGGAAGTAAATAGTTTTGTTGGTCGAATCGAAAGCAATATCAAGAACTTGGAAATTGCTTAGATTGAATTTGGAACTGAACTCGCCGGTTTTTTTGTAAACATAAATAAACTTTGAGTCATCAAGAAAAACTAAAAAATCACTCTTTTCATCAGTGTTGAGAGAAGTGGTTTTACTAAAACTGAGAGATTGATTTTGTTTGAAATTATCCTTGACACCACTAAGGTATAAATTGACTTGACCTGATTCGGTTAAAACCCAAATACGGCTATCAATAGCTAAAGAGCTGGCTCCAAGTTCAAGTTTGGCATTGTTTTTGAGCCAAGACTGAGGGGAAGAAAAGCCAGAAGAACTTGGAGTAAATTTCCAAACTGACTGGGCTGGTTTATCAATAACATAGACCGAACCATTCCAAAACTGAATGTCGGTGGCGGTAATTGAAGGTTGAGAACTGAGATCGAGTTTGGTGGTTAAACTATTTTTTTCAACTAATTTGATTTGATTTTGAGAAAAGAGATAAATATTATTGTTGTCGACTAAGATTTTTTCGCCTGATTTAATTTGGTCTGAAATACTAATATTTTTGGTGGATTTTTCTTGAGGGAGAAAACTATCAATACGACCATTGACTGAATCAAGAAGATAAAGCGCTGATTTGGAGAAAAATATTTTGGAAAATTTGGGGTTGCTAGTAATAAGAGAGGTGTCGTAAATAGACTCGGGGGTAAAAGTATTATTATCCCCTGTTTGAGAAAGAACTGAATCAACTTGAGATTTGTATTGAGAGATCTCGTCTGAATGAATCCCAAGTTGAGACATGTTTTGGATAATTTCTTGAGCCTCTTTGGCTGATTGATAGGCGGCTTCTAAATTAAGGCTTTTGACGACAGAGATATTGTTTAATTTTTTTTCTAGTTCTACTTTGAGGCTTTGAAAAGATGATTCAGTTTTGGCGGACTGATTTTTCTTGTAGCCAAAAAATGAACTAACAATTAGTCCAATTAAGAGAAAAATAGCGATTGCTATTTGGATTTTTTTGTGGCTACCAATTTTGAAATTGACTCGATGTTTGACATAAATTGGAGATGGTTGATTGAGGGAAACAGGAGCAGGAGGAACTGAATCAGGAGTATCAAAAACTGGTGTGGATGAAGGTGGAGAAGGTAAAGGAGATGGGTCGGCGGAGATTTCGGGGGCGATCGAGTCAGTAGTTATTAAATCAGAATCTTGGTGAGTTTCGACTAGAACAGAAGATAAAAAATCCTGGTTATCAAAAGAATAAAGGAGGGACAAAAAGTTTTCTTCGATATTTTGGATTTTTGGTTCGACTAAAATAGTTTTGATTTTTTCCCAACTGATTTGATCAAAAAAACTTTGGCTAGATAATAAGATGCGATCATTGTCTTTGGTCGGGCCAGAAATAAGGGAAACTTGATCGGAAGAACCAGATAAAATTTGGCTGATTTGGGATCCCCGCTGAAGAATAACTTTGCCTTCGCCAATGATTCCGGAAAATATTTGTTGATTAATAATAATTAAAATAGCAATATTTATTTGATAGTCAGCAAAAATGGGATTTTGGGAAATAGAGTTGAGGGTTTCTTTGATATTTTGACCAATATCATCTGACTCTTGAGAGAAATAGACTTGATTAATTTCAGAAATAAGATCGTGACCAATAATTTTTAGATCAAGAGTTTTGTCGGTTTGGAGATTAATTAAGCCAAAAAGATGACCTTTGGTAAATTTTATTTGGTCATCGGGTTCGTTTTCCCAAGATTGGGACCACCATTGAGGATTATTTTTGCCAATAAAAGAACGACAAATGAAATGCATTAATTAATGATACTACAAACCGAACATCATCAGAATTAAAACAACAGAGAAAGCAAGATGGATATAAGAAAAAGCAATTAGAACAGGGTTGAATTTGTCAGTGACGCTTTTGGAGGAAGTAGTAACTTGTTTGACGACAACCAGGGAAAAAATAAAATAAAGAACGGAACAAAGGATAAAAAATATTTTGGTGATAATGAAAAAAGAATTTTCTAGATTGATGATATTGAAAAAATCGATCATTAGTTGTTTCTCCTTTTGGTTTCAGCTTGATCTTTTAACTCTTTGATTAATTTAATAATTTTTTCAGGATTGGAAACTTTTCCAAAATTGATTTGATTAACTTCGGAGGCGGTTTGGACTAAAACATCACCAAAATTAAAAAATGTACCCAAAATACCTTTGACAGAAGAAGAGACATCTTGGATGTCGTCGAGGTCGGCTTGGCCAAAATGTTTGTTGAGAAGATTGTTGAAATCGATATCGACAACTCTTTTGTTGGTGACTAAATAAAGGTCAAAATACCAAGATAAGAATTTTTCGAAAGCAGTAATAAAAGTAATAAGGTACCAAAAAAGAATAGCAGAGACACGGTATTGAGCTGGAAAAAAGTTAAGAAAACTAAAATAACCAAAAAATAAGGGAACGAAAAGCATAACAAAGAAAATAGTCATCCAGGAAATATTGGTTATCCAATGAGCTCGAGCTGCCAAATAGATTTTTTCGTCTTGGTTTTGTTCGGAAAAGGTAAGTACTTTGGGGTTGACTAAAAAAGAAGAAAATGGGCCTTTGCTGTGACCACCCAAAAGGGTATAAACTTTTTGGTCAAAATCAAGACTTTTTTCGATTAAAGATTCTGGAGTAGCTGGTTTCTTTTCGACTTTGGGAGTGACTTTAGGAGAAGAAGATTCTTTGACAGGGTCGATAATTACGGGATCATCTGGGGCAATACTATCTAGGTCTTTGGATCGATTCATAAGTATAGTTTATCAAGAGAAGGCGGTTATGTCACTTTGGCAAGAAATTAAATTAAATTATTTAATTCCAAAAGATTTTTGATTTGAGAAGCTAAGAAGGCAGCATTAGATTTTTTGGGAAGGTGGAGAAATATTTGTTTGGTGTCGAGGTGTTTTTGGTCGATATGAAGTTGAGTGGAATAAGCGATCCAATTGCAATTGTAGGTCCCCATACTGGAACTGATGGCAAAATATTGGGAATCAAAATTGTCTAAGTTGGGTAAACTAAGATCAAGGAGAATTTGAGAGAAAGGATAAATAGGTTGATTGTTGTAGGCATTTTTGGCTTGGGTTTCGATACGAATTTTAGAAAAATCACTATACATGTCACCCAGACCGATAATTAGATCATATTGATTGCGGGCAATATATTTTTGGAAGAAAGATTTGGGATCGAAATAAATTAAACGGAATTCGATGGGATAATTTCGATAAATTTTTTGGAGTTCTAGGAGAGTTCGGTGAGAAATATTGGTGCCCCATTGATTAGAGAAGGCATAGATAAGGATCATTTTTTCTCAATATTGAAGAGATCTGACTTGATAACAATAGCACCAGGAGCACGAAGATTGAAGGCGGTTTTGAAATTGCCAGCAGAAAAAGTAAATTCACCTTTGTCAGTGGAAATACGAACATTTTTGGTGACACCACCAGTGGAATAATCGACTGAAATGGAACTAACGGAAGATACTGGGCCACCTTTGTCGGCAACTTGACGGCGGAGCTCATCGCGAGACCAGGCATTTTTACAACCATCAAGACAATTTTGATATTGAGATAAATGGGTTGCATCTCCTGTTTTGTCATAGTACAAAACAGCATTGATAATATCGGCAAACTCATCGGTGGTTAGCCATGGATGAGATCTACCAGCTGATACATTACTTCTAGTTTTATACCAACCTTTGTAATACCAAGGTGAGGCTTTTTCATAGGAATCGTTGGGCCAACAAGATTGATTTCCACAAGTGGTATCCCAAAGTTGGGGGGTTGTGTGATCTGCCGAAGAATAGGATAAAGTAGCACCACCAGAAGTGGAGGCGTACATGGTGGAAAAAATATTGCCGGTTTTGTTGCTTTTGATAACCATACCCCGAGTATCTTCGACAGCTTGTTTCCATTTACCTGGAGAATTTAGCCGAGTTTTGGAGTAAACCTGACAGCCTTCATCAATACAAATTGAACCAGATAATTTATTGGTGTAATTAAGAGCATAAGTACGGGCGGCGATAGCTTGAGCCTTGAGAGCTTCAAAACCACCATTATCTCCCCAATTAGCCGGCATTTCGGCAATCCCAATAAGATAATTATCTTCAAAAGGAATAGGTTCAGTTATTTGACGACCATTTGAAACATATCTGATCGTGATTGATCCAGGTGAATCCATTTTTTCAATTTTTATGTCGCCATAATAAGCCTTGAGAATGGTTTCATAATTTTGGCCAGATTTGGCTCGACCATAGGCACCGTATTGAGACATACCTTTGCGATGAGGAGCACCGAAGGAAAATAAAGCAAAAGCCGGAGAAAAACCAGGATTATAGTCGGCTCGAGAAGCGGGATCGTCAGAAGAAGAAACATCACCAACAGAAGTGTTGAACATGGCGGTTTTTAGATCATTTAATTTTTTTAGCTCACCACTTAATTCTACTTTGTAAGTTTCGGCCTTTTTGATTTCCCCACTCAAAAAACCAAAACGGGATTCGAGATTTTTTTTGAGGGCGGCTAATTTGGTTTTCTCGGATTCTAATTTAGTTTTGTTAGTGTTTAAGTTAGAAATGTCGGTGGTAAATTGAGTGATGGTATTTTTGTCTTGAGAAATAATTGACTGATACCAAGTATATTGTTGAAGGAGTGAAGTCCCCTCTTGAGAAGCTAAAAAGATTAATAACGGGCTAAATTTTTTACTATTTTTGTAATATCGTTTGACCCGTTCGCCAAGTAATTTTTGTTGAACTTTAAGATCGGCTTCTTTGTCGGCAAGGTTTTTGTTGAGAGTAGTGACTTGAGATTCGACTTTGGTGATTTGAGATTTGGCGGAAGTAATTTTTTTTTGGAGGTCAGTAGATTCCGTCTTAAGAGGAGCAATAGCGGCCTCAAGATCGGCGATTTGTTTGGTAACATCGTTGATTTCTTCATCAATCGTTTTGGAAAAAACCAAACGAGAAGAAAGAAAAACGAATAAGACCAGGAAGATAAAAACTGGGATTTTTTTAAAATTAAAATGCACTACTTAAGTGTAGCATTTGGTAGAATCAATTTATGGTTAAGAGACGATTTTATTTTTATGGTTTTTTATTAGTATTATTTTTGGGAATTATTAGTCCAAGAGAAGTTGGGGCAGAAACCGGAACATGTACTTGTTCGGTTAATAATGGTCGAATGTTATTTGTAGCAAGCGATAATTGTTTCCCAGCAACAGAATATGCTAAGTGTGGAGGTGGACAAAGTGGACCAGCAACATGTGAATGTATTAAAAAAGAAAATTCTGAATTGCCAGCCAATACTTGTCAATGCACTGGTGGTGGAGTAATAACAGCAAGTAGTTGTCAAGGAGATACGCCGAGAGAAAATTGTGTGACGAGAGGCGCTTATTGTTATTGTTCAGCGGAAACTTCAAATGCGACTGATGCTGTTCTGGCTCCTAGACCTAATACTCCAGAAGCTGAGGCGGCTAATGCGGCTAAGTCCGCTGGCTCCGTTGGTAGTTGCATCAACACCGCCTTGGGTTGTGTACCATATACAGTAAATGGATTTTCAACTTGGTTACTGCAAATATTGTTTGGGATAGCTGGTGGAATTGCATTTTTATTGATGGTTTATGGATTTATATTAATAGCAACTTCGAGTGGTGATGAAAAGAAAGTTCAAGCAGCAAAGGAAACTATTACTTCGGCAATAACTGGGTTATTAGTATCAATTTTTGCATTATTCTTATTCCGGTTGATTGCAGTTGATATTTTAAAGATTCCAGGGATATCTGGGAGTGGAAGCAGTACTAGCAAGGTCGGAACCGACGAAAATGGGAATGGAGGAAGTACAATTTTTACAACTGAAGATGGAACAGTCCATGGTGGCAGAGGTGGAAGTTTCTAAATCAGAATATATTGTTTGAGTAGAGAATTTGCTATACTAGCCTTATATTGAGGCGAAAAAATACTATGAAATTAGGGATAATAAGAAAGGCAACATTTTTGGCGATATTTGTGTTTTGTTTTTTAGCAAGATCTAATAATTTTGTGTTTGCCGAAGAGATTCATAACAGTAATCAAGGACAGAACTGTGGATCTTTGGGGGCATCTGAATGTTATTTGGATGACGCATATTGTAACTGGGATGAGAATTCTAAAACCTGTTTGCGTGATGGAGAGAATCCTCCGAGTACCACTGGGTCATCGACAACGACCTCCTCTTCTGGTGAATGTGTCAACACCGCCTTGGGTTGTGTACCATATACAGTAAATGGATTTTCAACTTGGTT
>CAZNDF010000015.1:11204-12680 GCA_964571775.1 uncultured Gammaproteobacteria bacterium
CAATTTTTGCATTATTCTTATTCCGGTTGATTGCAGTTGATATTTTAAAGATTCCGGGGATATCGGGAAGTAGTAGTAATAGTGGAGGAAGCACTTTTACCGGAACCGGGGCAAATCGCAGCGGTGGAGGCGGAACAAGCCGTGGTGGTGGAGGTGGAAGAGGAAGGTAGAAATAATTAAAAATTAAATAAATTTATTCGTTTATGATAATAAAACAAGCTTTGGCTCAGAACGTAACATTACCGGGGTATTCGGGGACAGGTTTTAAATTTGCAAATGCAAATATAGCCGATATATTTAATGCATTATTGCCTTATATTTATGTATTTGCCGGGATAATTTTGCTTTTCATGTTGATTGCCGGAGGATTTGGCTTAATGACATCGGCGGGAAACCCAGATAAGGTTAAAGCCGGACAAGGAAAAATAACAGCGGCAGTAATTGGTTTTTTAATAATTTTTATTTCTTATTTTGTAGTCCAGTTGGTCGAGTTGATGCTGGGAATAAAAATACTTTAATTTTATTTGCCCATTCTTCGATTTCTTTGTTGATACCAAACTATGGCTTTGTCGAGTTGTTTTGGATCAAAATCTGGCCAAAGGATGTCGGTAAAATAAAGTTCAGCGTAAGAAGTTTGCCAAAGCAAGAAATTGGAAAGACGGAATTCTCCACCCGGACGAATAACTAAATCAGGATCAGGTTGACCGGTGGTGTATAAATATGTGGAAACTAATTCTTCGTTGACTTGGGATGGTTTAACACCGTCTTTGATAATATTTTTGATAGCGGTGACGATTTCATCACGGCCACCATAATTGAGGGCGACATTGAATTTGAGCCGTTCTTGATCCAAAATCATGTCCATAATTTTTTTGATGGCTTTACGGACTTTGAGAGGAAAAGCTTGAAAATTACCTAAAACAAAAAATTTGATGCCGGAACGTTGATATTCAACTCTTTTTTCTTTGACAATTTTTATTAATAAATCAAAGATACCCTTGACCTCTTGAGCCGAACGCTTACGCCAATTTTCAGTAGAAAGAGCATAGACAGTAATATTTCTGACGCCAATTTCTTTGCAATGATCGACAATTTTTTCTAAATTTTGAGCACCGGCTTTGTGACCATCACCAGCCGGAAGATTTCTGGCGGCAGCCCAACGGCGGTTACCATCCATAATAATGGCAATATGTTGAGGAAGATTATTTGGATCAATTTTTTGAGTCATTATATTTAAGTCGGCGATTTTTTAAAAAGACTTCGAATTATAACATAATAAACAATTGAATAGATTAAAAATATCGCAATGTTTGGATAAATTTGATTATTTTTTGAAAAAATAAAAATTGGGGTTACATTTTAAAATTAGATTTCTTTAACAAAAAAAATCCTCCGATTATGGAGGATTTTAATTTCAAAAATGCATTCATTTAGAGCCCAACTGTTAGTACCAGAAAGCCACGCCTAGGCTTTAGA
>CAZNDF010000016.1:0-12286 GCA_964571775.1 uncultured Gammaproteobacteria bacterium
CTCCAAGTTATCAACTAAATCATTCCAAAAATATTGCTCTGGCTATCAATGAACATCTTTCGAATTCAGATGGAAAATATAACATTTCCATGTTGGCTTCCTACAATGACTTCCGAGCCTTAGCCCCGCGTTATTTTATCAATCAGACTAATCTCCTTTCTCAAGAGCTTTACCAAGAAGCCGACACTCTATTTGTAATTTTAGACGATCCACGTAAATGGCCCGATAGTGTTAATTCCGACATTTGGGAAATAAACGTCTTTGAAAGCAAAAAAATAGACCAAGAGTTCAACAGTATTGATGGCACAAAAATTATTAAATTGATCAAATAATAAAACACCTAAAGTTAATTTTTTGTATAATTAAATCAAGATGAATTCTATATCAATCGTCATTCCTTGCTACAACGAAGAAAATAATCTCAAAAGAGGAGTTTTATCTGAAGTTTATGATTTTCTTAAAACCCAACAATTTGATTGGGAAGTTATTGTTTGCAATGATGAATCGACAGATAATAGTTTGAAATTAGCGGAAACTTTTGTTTCCAAACACAAAGGTTTCCGTTGTCTTGATTTACCTCATGGGGGTAAACCATCAGCTGTCTGGGGAGGAATCAAAGAAGCCAAATATCCTATCGTTCTTTTTACTGACATGGATCAATCTACTCCTCTCAAAGAATTAACCAAACTTATGCCTTATTTTGATCAAGGTTATGATGTTGTTATTGGATCTCGAGGTATTGATCGCCAAGGTGCTTCTCTTGTCAGAAAAATTATGGCTCGAGGTTTTCTACTCGGTCGCCGTTTATTTTTACTTCGCAGTATTATTGATACTCAATGTGGATTCAAGGCTTTCAAAACCGATTTAGCCAAAAAACTATTTCCAGAACTCCAATTTTTTAAAGATAAAAGTGAAAAGAAAGGTTGGCGAGTCTCTGCTTTCGATGTTGAATTGTTATTTATGACCCAAAAATGGGGATATAAAATCAAAGAAGTTTTAGTTGATTGGAAAGATGAAGACTCCAGCACTACTAAAGGTGACGATGCTACACGTTTCAAAAAAGAATCAAAACAAATGCTCCAAGAAATTATCCGAGTCAAACGCAATGATTTACGGGGTCTATATGATCAAAAAAAATAACTTTTTTCTCAAATTGGTTTTGTTTCTATTGGTTTTTGTTTTTTATTTCTTGATCAGACTTCAAAATTTAAACTCTGTTCCAGTATTCGGAGACGAAGCTATTTATGTCCACTGGTCTCAAATTATCAAAAACGAAGAAACTCTTCGATTTATTCCTCAAACAGACGGCAAACAACCACTCTTTATGTGGTTCACCGCTGTTGCTATTCGTTTCATCAGTGATCCTTTAGCTGCTGGCAGAATCATTTCCATTATCTCCGGATCGCTTATCATGTTAGCTGTTTTTTTTATTACTTGTCTTGTTGTTGATTTTAATTTCCCCGCCAGAGATCCAATAAAATTTATTAAAGAATCAATCCGTGATAATTTTTATTATGGTTTTCTTTCTTTAATTATTTACACTTTATTACCTTTTTCTTTCTTTTTCGATCGATTAGCTGTTCCTGATAACACTTTATCTTTGTTTGGAGCTTGGTCACTTTTCTTTTCATTATTATTAGCCAAATTCCGCCGTCTTGATTTATCTCTTATTTTAGGTATGGTCTTAGGTCTTTCTTGGTTAACCAAATCTCCGGCAATCTATTTTGTTGTTTTATCTATTTTTACTTACTTAATCTTCAATCTAAAACACCTCAAAACCACCTATTTACCAGTTTTATCTGCTGCCTTAGCTTTTGTTATTTACAACATTCTTCGACTTGGCCCTCAATTTCAAATGATTGCTCTTCGTAACAAAGATTATATTTGGACAATTGGTGAAATCTTAAAACATCCATTAGATCCACTTAAACCACATCTTGGTGACACTTTGGTTATTTTTGGTCAATATATTTCCTGGCCAATTTTAATCTTCGCTATCATCGGTATATTTTTATTCCTCTTTTACAAAAAAAATACTCAATTTTTTGTTCTAGCCTCATGGGCATTTCTTCCGTTAATTGCCAATGCTGCTATGGCCAAAGTCTTTACTGCTAGATATATTCTTTTTATCCTTCCACCACTTGTTGTTTTAATTAGTGTTGGTTTGTCAGTTTTCTTCAAAAATAATTTTTCTCGAGTTTTTTTTGTTTTAATTTTGTTAATCCCTAATATCCTTTGGATTAAACAAATATCAACTGACTCGTTTAACACCAAACTATCTAGTACTGAAACTGGTTACCTTTCTGGTTGGACATCAGGATGGGGGATCAAAGAAGTTTCTGAATTTTTAAAGATACGGGCTCGAGAAGTTAATGTTATCGTTGGCACTGAAGGGGCTTTTGGTACGTTGCCAGACGGTTTACAAATTTACACTGATCACGTCAACCAGCTAACCGTTATTGGATTAGGCCTTGGATTCACTGAAATACCCAGTAATCTTGCCAACGCTCGTGCTTATGGTGATGAAGTCTATTTACTTACTAACAAATCAAGATTTACTGTTTCTAGTTTAAGTCAGGACAAACTCGAATTAGTTAAAGATTATTCAAAACCAGACGGAGATAGTCTGCTTCTTTATAAATTAAAATAGTCCTAGCTGTTAAAATATAACCATGTCTAAAATCATCAAACACAAATTATTCTGGCCCATTCTAACTTTTATCCTAACCATACCAGCTTTTTTCTTCCTTCTTAAGCCAGGATATTTCAATATGCATGATGATATGCAGATGATTCGTCAACTTGAAATGGAAAAGTGTCTCAAAGACGGCCAAATTCCTTGCCGATGGACTCCTGACCTTGGATATGGATATGGATATCCTCTTTTCAATTTTTATCCACCTATGCCTTATTTAGTTGGTCAAGTTTATCGTACGGTTGGATTTTCTTATGTAAACTCTGTCAAAGCTACAGCCCTAACTCAAATTGTCCTTGCGGCTGCTTTTATGTTTTTATTAGCAAGTTCTATTTTTGGACCTATTGGCGGCTTCATTGCTTCTATTTTTTACACCTACGCTCCATATCACGCCCTCAATATCTTTGTTAGAGGTGCTATGAATGAAGCCTGGGCGGCTGTCTTTTTTCCTCTGGTTTTTTATTTCTCTAGACGGCTTATATTAGAAAAGAAAAATAAATTTATTTTCGGCCTCGGAGCCTCATTTGCTGGCATTCTTCTGTCTCACAACCCTATGGCTCTAACATTCACCCCAATTCTTTTTCTTTGGGTAATGTTTTGGATCTTTACTCAATACAAAAAACCATTTGGCACTTTCTTTAAAAAACAGCTGCCTTTAATTTTAAAACTAATTTTTTCTGGTTTATTCGCTGCTGGCTTAACTGCTTTTTATACCTTCCCGGTTATATTAGAAACAAAATACGTTCAAATTAACACCATGTTCGAAGGTTATTATCATTTCTCTGTTCATTTCGCCGGTCTTTTTCAGCTTTTTATTAGTAATTTTTGGGGTGATGGTGCTTCAGTCTGGGGGCCAAACGATGATATGTCGTTTATGATCGGTTATCTTCATTGGATTATTCCGTTTATTATTTTAATTTTTGCTGCTGTTTCTATTTTTAAGTCCAGAAAAAAACTCCACAAAATTGATTCCAAAATCTGGTTAGTTTTATTAACTATCTTTATGGGTTTAAGTGCTGTTTTTATGACCCACAATAAATCCACCTTTATTTGGTTGGCTCTCCCAATTATCCAAAAAATTCAATTCCCTTGGCGATTTCTAAACCACGCTGCTTTTCTTCTTTCTTTTTCTGCTGGTGGTATTGTTTTGGTCATTAACAAATATTTACCCAAAAAGAATCTTTTAGCTTCGTTAATTCTTGCCTTAATTGTTTTAGGTATTAATATTAGTTACTTTACTCCAATTCATTCTGGCCCAATCACTGACGAACAAAAATTCTCTGGTAAAGCTTGGGTAAATCAAGTTACTTCAGGAATTTATGATTATCTTCCCAACACCGCCAGAATTGCCGCTTTAGGTCCAGCCAAGGATTATGTTGATGAAATCTTTCCAGTAGACACCTTCTATACCATTTCAAATGGTCAAAAAGGTAGTGATTGGATGATTTTTAATATTAATATTAATAAACCAGCAACTGTTACCTTAGCACAACTTGCTTTTCCAAATTTCAAAGTAACCGACAATGGTCAAGAAATATCTTCCAGGATAGAGCCAGAACTAGGTCGTTTAGTCCTTGAACTTTCTGCTGGTGATCATCAACTATTGGTTAAATTTACCAATACTCCAGTTCGGACTATCTCTAATTATATTTCTTTAGCCGCTTGGTTATTTTTTGGATTTTTCTTACTAAAACCTTTATGGCTGAAGTTGATCTCCAAGAAATAAAACACAAAACCACCGCCAATGTTCTCTTTTTGTCGCTTAGAAATATTGGTATTCAGGCCATCTCATTTATTGGCTTTTTTTTACTAACTGTTTTACTTGGTACCGCTGACGTTGGTATTTTTGCCATCGTCTCCGAGTCTGTCAGTATTTTAGGTTACTTTTCTGATGTTGGTTTAGCTGCAGCTTTGATCCAACAAAAAACTGAAGTAACCAAAAATGAAATGCAAACAACTTTTACCATCCAACAAATTCTTGTTGGCCTAGCCCTAGTTGTCGCCTTTTTTATTATTAGAAGCAAAAACTTAGGTGGAAATGAATTATGGATTGTTGCAGCTCTTTGTTTTTCTTTTGCTGCCGCTTCTCTCAAAACCATCCCTTCAGTCCTTCTAGAACGCCGTTTAAATTTTAAATTGATCTCTACTATCGATATTGTCGAAAATGTCACTTTCTATGTTTTTGCCGTTCTTTTTGCGTTTTTAGGTTTTGGAACTCTTTCTTATGCTATCGCTACTTTTATCCGTAGTGCTCTTGGTTTAATTATTATCTACAGTTTTAGTTCCTGGCCAATTGGTTTTTCTTTGTCCAAAAATGTTGCCAAAAAATTATTTAAGTATGGTATCCCTTACCAATTAAATTCATTTATCTCTGTCGCCAAAGATAAATTATCAAACCTACTCGTTGCCGGTATTATTGGCACTACTTCATTTGGCCTTCTTTCATGGGCCCAAAAAGGACCTCGAATGCCACTTAGTTTTATGGATGCGATTATGAAAGTTACTTTCCCAACTTTTGCTCGTCTTCAAGATAACAAAGAGCTTTTAAAAAAATCCCTCGAAAAAAGTTTATATTTTATTGCTTTAGTAGTTTTTCCTGTTTTAGTTGGAATTTCCTTTGTTGCCATTGATTTTGTTTATATTGTTCCCAAATACACCAAATGGCTTCCAGCTATTTTCCCAATGTATTTATATTCATTTAACTATGCCATAGCCGCTATTACCACTCCTATCACTAACGCTTTCAATGCTATTGGAAAAATTACTCTCACTACTAAATTTATGATTATGTGGACCGTTTTAACCTGGATATTTTACCCATTACTTAGTTGGAAATTTGGATATATTGGAACTGTTTGGGCCGCTGTTATAGTTGGTCTTAGTTCTTTTGCTGTTTGGATTATTTCTCGGAAGTATTTTGATTTAAATATCTTCTATTCCATCAGAAAACCATTCTTCGGATCTCTCGCTATGGTTTTTGTTTTGGTTCTTATTAATTTTCTTTCTCTAACTCCATTAGTTAATATCCTCACCAAAATATTATTTGGTGTTATCACGTATGGATTATTTTTATTTGTTTTTTCCAAAGAAGAAGTTAATTGGTTTATAAAACAATTAAAATGTCTAAAAAACAAAAAATAACTCTATTTTTTATTGTTTTAATCTCTTCCGTATTGCTCTCCGTTACTATGTTTCGCAGCGGTTTGTTATATGGTTTTGGAATTGGTTTTTGGGGACCAAACGGACATGATGGTATTTGGCATTTAGCCTTAATCAATCAATTAACTCAAAATATTCCTCCTCAAAATCCTATTTTTTCTGGCACTGTTTTATCAAATTACCACTGGGGGTTTGATTTTATTGCCAGCCTAATCTCGAAAATTAGTCATATTCCTTCTTCTGTTCTTTACTTTCAAATACTCCCTTTAGTTTTTTCTTTGCTTATTGGATATCTATCGTTTAGATTAGCTTATATTTTAACTAAAAATTTTAATCATTCTCTTTTATTTGTCTTATTAAATTATTTTGCCTCTTCTTTTGGTTGGATCGTCACCTTAATTAAATCTGGTAATATTGGAGGAGAATCTCTATTTTGGTCAATGCAATCAGCTTCAACACTACTTAACCCGCCTTTTGCTCTTTCATTGGTTGTTTTAATTATTGGACTACTACTTTGGATCAAGCACAAAAACAGTTCATCAATCCTTTATAGTCTTCTTGTTGGCCTAATTTTTGCTTCATTAGCTGCCGTCAAAGTTTATTCTGCAGTTCTAATTGGTTTATCACTTTCTTTTTACTGGCTCATTCATTTTATATATTCCAAGAAATTTTCTCGTTTCAATTTTTATCTCTGTTTTTTTATGGCTTTATTTTCAGTTATTATCCTTTATTTACTCGGCGTATTTGGTCAATCATCGCTACTTCAGTTCAAACCATTATGGTTTGTTCATTCTATGATTGAGTCGGTTGATAAATTCTATTGGCCAAAACTTGCCTCATATCGATACAATCAAACCAATATATTTATATTGGCTCTTATCAATTTATTTCTTCTTTCCATATTTTTTATTGGTAATCTAGGAATAAGAATTGTTGGTTTTATTAAACTTAGTTCTTTGTTCATTAAAAGAAAAATCAAAGACCAAGATCTATTGTTTTCCCTTATTCTATTTTTTGCTTTCTTTTTCCCTTTGTTCTTCGTTCAAAAGGGGACTGCTTGGAATACTATCCAATTCTTTTATTATTTTCTTTTCTTTATTAATTTTTACTTGGCCTCAGTTTTATCTTCTTTTTGGTCAAAACAAAAATTGCTTTGCCTAATTTTACTTATCACTGCTTGTTTTGGTAGCTTCGCCACTCTCAAAGATTATTTTGGTAATCCACCACCAAGTGCATTACCTGTCAATGAAGTTAAAGCTCTAAATTTTCTTAAAAACAGAGAAGATGGATTTATTCTAACCTATCCTTATGACAAATATCTAAAAAATAATTTAGATACTCCTATTCCACTTTATACTTATGAAACCACTGCTTATGTTTCTGCTTTTAGTCAAAAACAGGTTTTTATTGAAGACGAAATGAATTTAGATATAACCGGTTTTGATTGGAAAACACGCCGTCAACTAGTTGATAAGTTTTTCTCCACTTCAGATAAATATTTTGGCAGAGGCGTCCTTGTTGATAATAATATTAAATATATTTATTTATTAGAAAATCAAAAACTATCTCTTTCTGAAGATGATTTGCAGATTGATAAAATCTATGACCAAAATGGGGTTAAGATTTATCAAGTCAGGAGATGATAAACTAAACATAATTTATGAAATCAAAAGTCAATATTTCAGCTGTCATTAATGTCCGTAATGAATCAGAACATTTAAATAAATGTCTTAAATCAATCAAAGACCTGGTTGACGAAATTATTGTTGTCGATATGAAATCAACCGATAACAGCGTTACTATCGCCAAAAGCTTTGGTGCTAAAGTTTTTAGTTATCGCCCTATGAAATTTGTCGAACCAGCCAGGAACTATGCTCTTTCCAAAGCTACCGGCAAATGGATTTTGTTGCTAGATCCAGACGAATATTTATCAAAAAGTCTCAAAAAAGAATTAAAGAAAATAACCCAAAGGTCAGATGTTGATTTTGTTAAAATTCCTCGCCAAAATTTTATTTTTGGTAAATGGATTCGCCACGCCAATTGTTGGCCAGATTATCTTATTCGATTCTTCAAAAAAGGTGCTGTCACTTGGCAAAAGGAAATTCATAGCCAGCCTATTACCAAAGGTAATAGTATTACTTTGCTTGATTCAGAAAAATTAGCTATAAAACACAATAACTATCAAAACATCAATCAATTTCTCCTTCGCGCTATCCGCTACAGCAACATTCAGGCCGATGAATTAAATGCCAAAGATTACAAAGTCAAAACCAGCGATTTTATTCTCAAACCTATTCAGGAATTCAATAGCCGTTTCTTTTTTGCCGAAGGTTACAAAGACGGTATTCACGGGCTGATTTTTTGTCTTCTCCAAGGCGTTGCTATTGGACTCATTTATGCCAAACTTTGGGAGAAACAAGGATCTGTCGACAAACAACTCCTCAAAGAATCTTTTGTTTCTGCCAGCCAGGAAGCAAATTTTGAATATGATCACTGGTTCTCTAAGTTCTTCAAAGAAGAATATTCTCCGGGAATCTTCAAAGTTTTACTTATCAGAATTAGACATTGGTTAAATTATTTAACCAAAAATTTTTAATCTATGGTTAAAATTGCCATTATTGTCTTAAATTGGAATAAGCCAGATCTTACTATTAACACAGTTGATTCGTTATTAAAAATTACCCAACACGGGTTCGATTTTCAAATATTTTTAGTCGATAATGGTTCTTCTGATAACTCAATCTCTCTCTTCGAAGAAAGATTCTCAAAACAATCATTAGTCAAAATTCTCCAAGTTGGAAGCAACCTAGGTTTTGTTGGTGGCAACAATTTTGGCATCAAACAAAGCCTTAAACTTGGATTTGACTACGTATTATTAATTAATAACGATGTTTCAGTTGACCCCGATTTTCTTTCTAACCTCCTAAAGGCTGCCAAAGATAAATACGCCATTTCTGCTCCAAAGATTTATTTTTCTCCAGGATGTGAATACCACCAAGATCGTTATTCCAAATCAGAAATTGGCCATGTTATTTGGTTCGCTGGTGGCCAAATAGATTGGAACAATATTTATGGTAGCCACATTGGTGTTGATGAAGTTGACCATGGTCAATTCGATAAAATCAACCCTAATATAGATTTTCTTACCGGTTGTTGTCTTTTAATTCAAAAAGATGTTTTTGATCAAATCGGTTTACTTGATGAAAAATATTTTATGTATTTAGAAGATGCCGATTTTTGCCAAAAAGCCAAAAAGAAAGGCTATAAAATTGCTTACATCCCTCAATCAAAAATCTGGCATATTAACGCCGGATCTTCAAAAAGTGGAGGAGATCTCCATGATTATTTTTTGACCCGTAATCGACTTATATTTGGCCTCCGATATGCTAAACTAAGAACAAAAATTGCCCTTATAAAAGAATCTATTGTTCAATTAGTTTCACCTTCAACTACTAAATGGCAAAAAAATGGAATTATCGATTTCTATATTAAAAAATTAGGCAAAGGATCATGGCAATAAAAACACCTATTTCTATCATTATTTTGGCTGGTAACGAAGAAAAAATGATTGTTGACTGTCTCAAAACCTGCAATTGGGCTAGTGAAATTGTTTTAGTTGCCGCCAATTCTTCTGATAATACGGTTTCTTTGGCAAAAAAAACTATTCCTGGTATTAAGGTGGTTAAGACCGAAGACGAATATAATAAAAATTTTAGTAAATGGCGCAATCTTGGTTTCAAATCGAGTACTCAACAATGGATTATATATATTGATGCTGATGAACGGGTTACTCCAGATCTTCAAAGAAAAATTATTGCTATTGTCAAATCCAAAAATTCTAAATTTACTCATTATGCTATCCCTCGAGCTAATCATTTTTTAGGACAGAGAGTTCGTTATGGCGGATCTTATCCTGATTATGTCAAAAGGTTGTATAACCGAGATTTTTTTAACGGCTACAAAGGCGTTCTTCACGAGGAACCGATTATTACCGGAGAGTTGGGCTATATAGATTCTGATTTACTTCACTACACTCACCGAGACCTTACTTCTATGGTCAACAAAACGCTTGTCTGGAGCGATACTGAAGCCCAAGCATTATTTAAGTCTGGCCATCCTCCTGTTGTATGGTGGAGATTTATTAGAATGATGTTAACTAAACTCTGGGAACGTCTCGTCAAACAGCAAATGTGGCGTGACAAAGAAGTTGGGTGGGTCTCTGTTATTTTTGAAGTTTTTAATACATTTTTGATTTACGCTCGTCTCTGGGAATTACAACAAAAACAAAATCAAAAAATTTAAGGTATTATTAAGTTGATGGCAAAGAAAGCAGCAATTTATGATCCGTATTTAGACACTCTTGGTGGCGGCGAAAGATATTGTTTAAGTGTCGCCGAAATTCTTCTTAAAAATGGCTATGAAGTAGATTTGCTTTGGTCAGGAGATAGTTCTTTGGTTCAAAAAGCCGAAAAAAGATTTTCTCTCAACTTAAACAATCTAAAAATTGTTCCTGATGTCTATGGAATTCAACCCAAAAACCTCGATTTATTGGAAGAAAACGATCATATATCGAAATTCATTAATCGAACCATCAATCCTCAAAAGATTAATTTAAAAATTAATCAATTAATTAATAAATTCAAAAATAACCGTAAATACGACGTAATATTCTATATTAGCGACGGTAGTCTACCTTTATTGTTTGGCAAAAAAAATTATCTCCATGTTCAAGTTCCTTTTGTTGCCAAAAATAGTTTGTCTTCAACAATAATTCATCAATTAAAATCAAAATTTTTTACTAATGTTATTTGTAATTCACAATTTACAGCATCATTCCAAGAAAAAGCCTTAAAAAATAAAGTTCTTGTGGTTTATCCTCCAGTAGACGTTGATAAGTTTTATTCCAACAATAATAAAGAAAATATTATTCTTTCTGTTGGTCGTTTTGATAATATCCTCAATGCGAAAAAACAAGATATTCTTATTGATGGATTCAGAAAACTTTGTGAAAGTACCCCAAGCCTCAATTGGAAGCTAGTTTTAGCCGGAGGAAGTCTGCTTGATCCAGAAAAAAATTCCTATCTTCAGTATCTCCAGAAAAAAGCTCAAAATCTTCCTGTCGAGTTTGTAGTTAATCCTCCATTTAATATTCTCCAAGAGATTTACTCAAAATCCAAAATTTATTGGCACGCTGCCGGTTTTGAAGTTGACGAAAAAATTCACCCCGAAAACACTGAACACTTTGGTATCACCGTTGTTGAGGCCATGTCTTCTGGATTAGTTCCTGTAGTTATAAATCAAGGTGGTATACCCGAAATTGTCGATAATGGTGTTACTGGTTTTCTTTGGAAAACACTTGATGATCTCGTTTCAAAAACCCAAAAACTTATCGACAATCCAGAAACATTAAAGCTTATGTCTCAACAGTCCCTTATTAATTGCCAACAATTTTCCAAAGATAATTTCGAGAAAAAACTTATGGGTATAATTGATAGATAATATGAAAATTTCTGTCGTTGTCACTAACTGGAATGGATTAAAACTCCTCAAGAAAAATCTCGAAACCATTATTAAAAATAGCCCAGAGGCCGATGAAATTATTTTGGCCGATGATGCCTCAGAAGACGACAGTATTGCTTATGCCACGAAATTAAAATCCATCTATCCAAAATTAAAAATAATCACTCATCGTAAAAATATTGGTTTTGGTGCTAATTCCAATGATGCTGTTAACAAATCAAGTGGCGAAGTTGTTGTTTTATTAAACAATGATATTCTTCCCCATCCTGATTATATTTCTAATTCCTTAAAGCATTTTTCTGACCCAAATGTTTTTGGAGTTGGGTTTGCCGAAGTTGGCCATGAAAACTGGGCTAGATTTTTTTGGAAAAACGGCTACCTTCAACATGAACCAGGAACATCCAATATTCGTAAAACTCATATCTCTGGCTGGGTTTCTGGTGGTAGTGCCATAGTCAGAAAAAGTTTATTCCAAAAATTAGGTGGCTTTGATCATATTTACCACCCTTTTTATTCAGAAGATCTTGATTTAGGCTATCGTGCTTGGAAATCAGGTTTCATCCTTCTTTGGGAGCCAAAAAGCGTGGTCGAACATCGCCATGAAACTACTATGTCCAAATTTTCCCTTAGCTTACTTAATTATGTCAAAGAAAGAAATCGTCTCCTCAATACTTGGCGCAATATCACTGACCCTAATTTATTAATCTCCAATAGGAGATACCTTTTTTTGCGAGTTTTAAGTGGCCCAAACTATATTAAGATAATTCGTGCCGCCAAAAAGAAAATAAAAATATCTCCACCACCAATTGTTTTTCCCAAACTAACTGATCAAGAAATTTTAAAAAAGTTTACTCAGTAAATGAATCGTAAAAAATTTCTTTCCATATATTTACCTCTTTGTTTATTTTTTAG
>CAZNDF010000017.1:0-7714 GCA_964571775.1 uncultured Gammaproteobacteria bacterium
TATATAATACTGTTGCCATGAAATTAATATTACACGAATAATACCCGAAGTCAATCATTTAAATCAATGGTATATTTAAATAACTTCATGTTTTTAATCAGTTTAATTCTATTTTTTCTATTCCCAAAAAATGTTTTTGCTACTGGCGAATTTAATGTTTCTCAAAAAATTCAATATCAAATCAATTCCAACGGAGATGCTACTGTTTCCCAACAAATCGAACTAATTAATAACTTTTCTCAAATTTACCCAAAAGAATATCAAATAACTCTATCTTCTGGAAATATTAAAAATATAACTGGGTCAGATGATCAGGGGGATATTATAAAAAAAATAGATCAACAAAACGAATCCACTACTATTTCTCTTCTTTTCAATCAAGCCAATGTTGGTAAAGGTCAAATCACTAAATTCCGTCTAAATTACGACTTACCATCGTTGGCTATTTCCAAAGGAAATACTTGGGAAATTGCCTTACCAGAAAATCAAACAACTGATACTCAACCACAAATAGAAACAGATATTTTTATTCCTACTAGTTTTGGTAGTCTTTCTTTTGCATCAGTCTCGCCCCAAAATACTATTTCTCTCAATAATCAAACTGAAATCCACTTCAAAAATAACCCAAAAAACCAAAAAATTTTATTAATCTTTGGCGACTATCAATTATTTGATTTTAAACTTAAATATTTTTTAGAAAACACCAATAACAAAGCTACTAAATTCCAAATTGCCATTCCACCAGAAACCGACATTCAAAAGGTTATTTATCGTTCAATTGAACCACCTCCACAAAATATTGATATAGATAATGACGGCAACTATTTGGCTAATTATTTACTCCAAGCCAATGAAGTTCTTGATATTATTGTCGATGGTCAAGCTAAAATTCTCCATTCAAATTCCAGCCAAGATCAAATTAATAGCTCCATTTATCTTAAAAAAGATACTTATTGGGAAATTGATGACCCAGATTTAATTTCTATTGCCAACAGTCTAAAAACACCCAAAGATATTTATAACTATGTTGTCAATCATTTAAGTTACAAAACCAATACTTTTGATGGTTCCGTCCGACAAGGAGCTTCGTTAGCTTTTAAATCTCCAAACGATTCTCTTTGTACTGAATTTACTGATCTCTTTATTACTCTTGCCCGCATCAAAGGTATTCCTGCCCGAGAAGTTCAAGGTTTTGCCTACAGCAACAATATTAAAATTAAACCTATAAATCTCAATACTGATGTTCTTCATGCCTGGCCACAATATTATGATAACTCCAGAAAAACATGGATTTCTATTGACCCAACCTGGGGTAAAACTACCAATGGTATCGATTATTTTAATGACCTCGACCCTAACCATTTTGCCTTTGTTTTCCATGGAATCAACAGCCAGTATCCATTACCTCCAGGAGCTTACAAAAATAATCAAGATATAAAAACTGTCACTGTTGAATTTGCTAAGTCAGAATTCACCACTGATCAAATTCCCTTAAAGATTAAACCAACCTCTCAAAAATTTTACCAATCGTCAAAAATAGAAATCATTAACCCTAATTACCATTCTATTTCCCATTTAAAAGTGTCTATTAAAAATTTAAATTTTGAGAAAGAAATTGACCACATTCCTCCGTTGTCTTCCATCAAAATCGACATACCGAATGTTTCTTTATTTAAATCTGTTTTACCTCAAAACTATCAATTTGATGTCAATCTTCGATATAATTCAGATACCGTCAACTTTAAAATCAACAACCACCGTTATTGGTTTTATTTAGTTGTTTTAGGTTCAAGTGTAGCTACTTTAATCGGATTTGGCGGTATAATATCTAAAACAATAAAGAAACAAAAATGAAAAAAATTCTTCGCCTAACCCTTTTATTTACATTTGCTCTACTTACAGCCAATCAAATTTGGAACAACCTTAGTTTTCAATTAATTCCTTGGACGATTATTAAAACAGCTTTGGTTTTAGCTATATTTGAAGTCATGCTCAAACCAATTCTTAAAATCATTTTGTTTCCCATCAATTTACTAACTCTTGGTTTGTTTAGAATAGTAATTGATACTTTAGGTCTCTATTTAGCTGTCTTTTTATTCAGTGACTTTTACCTTCAAAACATTCACTCTCCTGCATATAATTTGCTTAGTCTCAGTATTCCTCAATTAAATTTTTCTGGATTTTGGGTTTATTTAGTCACTTCTCTAACCCTAGGAATAATTCTTAACTTTTTTAATTTAATCATTAGCAAAAAACCTAAAAAATGAAAACTACATTAGCTATTATCCAAATAATTTTATCTCTAGTCTTGGCTGCACTTATATTTCTCCAATCAAATGGAGATTCTGAATCCACATCCATGAACTCTGTCACTACCGAAAAACGCGGTTGGGAAAAAGTTATTTTTAATTTCACTATCTTTTGTATCGTTCTCTTCATTATTTCTTCTATTGCTCAAACACTAATCTAACATTGCTAACCAAACTTCATTTTAAAATTGAACTCCTTTGGCTTTATTTCAAAAAACATCTAATGTTTTTTTTAACCATTTCAACTTGCCTTATTTTAGCTGTGGTTTTTAGAGAGCGTCTAATTTCTCTTTATAATCTGCCTTTTTGGCATCCCAAAATAATTGGCCTCGAAGGACGTTATACTATCGATAATTTACCCGATGAAATATCCGAAAAAATTAGTTTAGGATTAACCGTTCTATCAGAAAATCAAAAAGCTGAAAAATCATCCTTAATAAAAACTCTAGAAGTTCAAAACGAGAATAAAGATTTTGTTTTTACTATCAAAGACAACTTATATTGGTCAAATGGTAAAAAATTTACCGTCTACGATATTAATTACCAAATTCCAGGAATTTCTATCACTCCTTTATCAAGTACCGTTGTAAAAATATCCCCCGAAACCGAATTCACCCCAATATTATCATTGTTGAGCGAACCTCTCATCAAAAAAAATTTTGATGGATTAGGTGATTTCTCTGTCTCAAAAGTTACTTATCAAGAAGGCTACATCAAAACCCTTTCACTCAAACCAAAAAACAAAAATCAACGTTCTATTGAGTATCGATTTTATTTCAATGAAGCAGATGTAATCCATGCTTATAAAATCGGCAGTGTTGATGAAATTAAAATAAGTTCTTTACCTCAAGAGTTTTCTAATTGGACCAAGACTGAGATTTCTCAACAGATAGAAACCAACGAAAAATACGTTGCTGTTTTTATAAATACCCAAAAAATTAATAATCGTCAAACTCGACAAGCCCTGGCCTATGCCACCCCAAAAGGGGACAAAAGTGAGCGTTGCCTTGGACCAATCTCACCTAACTCATGGGCTTATTATCCAAGTATCAAAGAGTATAATCTTAATCGAACCAGAGCCAAAGAATTACTTGGTGAAGAGAAAATAGACCATCTCAACCTTAGTATTAACGACCGACAATTACTCCCACTTGCCGAAGAAATAAAAACTGCCTGGCAAGATACTTTAGGGATTCCAGTGTCTATCGCCATAGAAAACCAGATTAATTTAGAAAGTTATGACACTCTTCTAACTTTTGGTGCTATCACCAAAGATCCAGACCAATATCTTTTTTGGCATTCAACCCAAACCAATACCAATATAACCAAACTCAACAGTCCTCGTATTGATAAACTTCTTGAAGAAGGGAGACAAATAAATGATCAAATTGAAAGAAAGAAAGTTTATCAAGACTTTCAAACCTATTTATTAGAAGAATCACCTGCCATTTTCCTTTATTACCCAACCATTTATACTGTTACCAGGTTAAAATAATTTATGCAGCCCAAAAAAGACAATATTGGAATCAGTCTAATTGTTATTCTTTTTTTATTCTTAATCATCGCCGGAATTATCTCTAGCCAAAGTATTGATTGGACTGTTTTAAAGCGGCTAGAACAACAACAACTAATTCTTCCAACACCAATACCTTCACCAACCTCAACTGATTCTTCCAAAACAAAATAACTTACTTCTTTTTGATGAATTTAATATATCCCACAATTAGGGATATTATTAAACAAACCAAAACCACCAAAAACCTAAATTGACTATTTTGTGATTGAAATCCCAAAATCACACTATAAGCTTGTGTCAACAACCCTCCCAACAATAACCCGTCCGACAAAAGTTCTAGTTTTTTTAACCAAGTTAAACTAATTACCAAAAGTATTACCGAGAACAAAGAAGTTATTACTGAAACATTTCGATTGTATACTCCTAAAATTTTTTGATACTCCTTGTATTCTTCTTGATATTTTTGCGACAGCTCTTTTTCTTTTCGGATTTCTTCTGCACTAGGAGTCGCTATCTCGCTCTTCAAATAAACTTCATTGTTATATTCTGGAGCTTTTGGCCTGACATAAAAGGCATCAATTCCCACTCCGACCAAAACAGCCAACATTAATCCAATAAAAATTATATATATATTTTTTAGTGTCATTTTTAATCAAATAGTAATTATTTAATTATAACTTATCCTTATTATCAAAATTAGTCGCCTTAATTATCAAATAATGAACGACTAATATTAAAAATTGTATCCATAAATTTTTTGCCAAAAAATTATCCCAATTAGTAATATATTTTGTTGATATCGGTGTCATAAAAATAAAGTGGATTAATGGTAAAAAAACATAAGCAAAAGTTATCGTCACCCAGAATAAATCAAAACACTTTATTTTGACCTTTCTTTTCTTAAAAATAAATCCAATCATTAAATTTCCTAAAAAATTTAAAACCAAAGTTAAACCACAAATTACATATATAGTTATTGCTGGTGTTTTTATTTTTCCAACCATTTCTAAGCTGTGAAACAAAATTAAAAACGGCGTCGAGACAAATACTGTTAATAAAAACTTCCACCAAAAACCCTTTGTTTTTAACAAAATACTTACCGTCTTAGCCACCAAAAACAAACCAACCACCAAAGTAAACATAGATATTAAAATCCAATTCCACTTTACTACCGGCTTAGAAAAAACCATAAAAAAAGTACTAATTATTATTGATGGCAAAAAATCATTTATTTTTAAAATAACTTCTTTTTGTTTTTTAATTTTTACCCATATCCATAAAATAATCCCAACTACTGCCGCCACCACCAGACCAAACATAGCATATCTACTATCTGTAGCAGCATCTCCGGGAACAAAATTTAAATGATAATGTAAAAACAAAACTCTTTTATCTGCCACTACAAAAGCGTAAAAATAAAATAAAATTATTAGTCCATTAATCCAATTTTTCATTGTTACTCCACCCGCTCTCAAAAAAAGGTATTTTATTTTGGTATTTTTCAACTGCCTCTTTTATGAAAGGTAATAAATTATCTGGCAAGTTATCTAATGGGAACCAGCTTAAATCATCACACTTGTTTGTCTCTACAATAGTTATGTCCCCAGACCACCTTTTTGCCACAAAGAAAAAATCTATGTATTCTTGGTCTGATTGACGGTGAACTACTGTAGCTGGAATCAAGTCTTTTTTCTCAATTTTTATTTTTGCTTCTTCAAATGCTTCACGAATTATCGCTTCAAAAACAGATTCATCGCCATCCAAATGGCCGGCAATCAAACTATATTTCCCATCCATCCATCCAGTGTTAAATCTTCTAGACAATAGAACCTTATTATCTTTAATAAGCAGTAAATACACTGCCGCACGTAATTTAAATCTTTCTTGTTGATCCGACATTCTTGTTTTTTAACTCTATAATCAATTCCTTTATTTCAGGAAAAGTTTCTTGACCAAAATGTCCTTTATTTTCAAAAGTAATCAGAGTTGAGTTTATTAACGCTTTTTCATATTTAATCGATTGCTCATATCCGACTATATTGTCATCCTTACTATGAATCAAAAAAATATTTTCGCATTGATCATTTATTTTTTCTAAACCTGTCGACAAATTAAAATCACCCAAAGATTCTTCCTGATTTACATTATTAAATGGAGCAGCTATCAATATTAAGGCTTTGATCTTCTTTGATAATAAATTCTCTGATAAATATTTTGCCAAAAATATTCCACCCAAAGAATGGCCAACTAAAATCAAATCATCATCCAATAAAGGAACAAGATTATTAAAATAAATTGCCCACTCTATATATTTTGCATTATTCTTATTTGGCATTTTTGCCAAAATAACATCAAAATCATTTCCTAAACCCTCTTGCAAATTTTCTTTCCAACCTTTTTGTGTCAATCGATCCAAGGAAATGTCTTCATTCTTGAGATACTCAAGATATTTTTCATAACTATCAAACGTTGTTCCTCCATGTATCACCAACACCTGTTGTCTCATTTATGTTTATTCTATCAGAATTGAAACTTACCTTATTGGTCGCTGTAATTTCCCCAAAGTTTTTATTTGTAAGTTGCAAGTAAAATCGTATATACCCTTTATTTCCATTTTTATAAAATCAATATCCTGTCCTTCTTTTTTAAAACCCTCCAACACAAATCTAATCGATTTGTCATAATTATTTTTAAAATGTTGATTAATATCTTTCCAGCAAACATTTTTAAAAATTTCTAATAATTTCTTTTGATAGGGAATTTTTCCGATTGACATCAAATAAGCAATTATTGGATAACTCAAAGAGTAAGTATAAAAAGCTGCATTGTCATTTGACATGACACTCCCATTCACTGGATCATATTGAATATCATAAACTCTGTCATTACCAAATTCATAACATTTGGCTCTATTACCATTTATTTCAATTCTATTATCAGCAATTGCTGTCAACGCTTCATAAATTCTTGAGATGTGGGGATTTTTCCAGATCATAGGCTATTATACTCAATTTACCACAATTAATATTTGCCATATACGCCAGATTTATTGAAATTATATTTACTTAGTCTTCTATGTGTATAATTTTATTATCATGAACGAAAAAACATCTTTCTCGAAAAAACTTATCAAAGGTAAAATTGCTGAAATAATTTTTCAACAATTACTTCGTGATGCTGGCTGTTTCACCGTTTTGTCTTTTGGATATGAAAATATTGTGCCAGAAATTGCAAACAGACATGACGATATCAAAGCAAGAGAAACTATGGAAGTTATTAGACGTTCTCCTGACTTTGCCGTTATTAACAATGAAAATCACGAAGTTAGTCTAATAGAAGTCAAGTATCGTATGCACCCAAAAAAATATTTAATTTTACGAGATGCTTTAAGGATGTATCAATCATGGAAGCCGTCATATTTATTTATCGCTACACCACAGGGATTTTATTTCGATAAAGTTGAGAATATTGTCCAAAACAACGGAGAAATAAAAAAACTTACTCATCCAAAAGTTTCAGAAGAATTACAAAATCAATATATCGCTCTTTTAAACGAATTCATCAAACCAAAGTTCACTAAACAATAAAAACAGTAAGTAACAAGTGTTGCCCTGCATGGATTCGAACCACAATACTCAGCTCCAAAGGCTGATGTCCTACCATTAGACGACAGGGCAAAGTAATCGTTATTATACAATAACTTTTAGCTTCTAACAATCAATTTTACTTCACTAAAACATTAGTAAAATATTTACTCAAGATATTTCTCGTTTTCTCGATGGTTTCTGGTGTTGGAGGACTAACTTTAGACAACTTATACTTCATCCCTAATTGTTTATATTTATAAACTCCCAAAGTATGGTAGGGGAGTATTTCTACTCTTTCTATA
>CAZNDF010000017.1:7724-10721 GCA_964571775.1 uncultured Gammaproteobacteria bacterium
CGGGACCAAAACATAACGAATCCACATTGCTTTTTTTGAGTCCTCTCTATATTTTGCCATTTCCAAAACATTCTTATTGGTCGACCCAGTTAACTTAATATGCATTTTTTCATCAATATGCTTAATATCTAAAAGCAATAAATCCGTTTTTTGATAAAGTTTTTTAACCTCATTGGTTGCGATTGTCCCATTAGTATCCAAGGCTGTATGAATTTTTCTTTTTTTTAATTCTCTAAAGAGTTTAAATAAACTCTTCGGTTGTAAAGTTGGTTCACCACCCGAAACTGTAACTCCTCCATCAATTCCAAAATATCCTTTTTGTTTTTCAGCCACCGCCAAAATTTCTTTTCTTTTCATTAAATTGCCACCATCACGACTAAGCAAATCAGGATTATGACAATAAAGGCACCTAATATTACATCCTTGCAAAAATATCACCAATCTTATCCCTGGACCCTCATGAGTACCAAAAGTTTCAATTGAGTGGACTCTAAGCATATGTTACATTGATTCAAAAAATGTTCTTGCCAAAACTTCTTGTTGCTGTTCTCTGGTTAATTTTACAAAGTTAACGGCATATCCAGAAACCCTGATAGTTAGTTGGGGATACTCTTCTGGATGTTCCATTGCTTTAAGTAAAGTATTTTTATCCATAACATTTATGTTCAAATGATGACCATTTTTTTGGAAATATCCATCCAACAATCCAATCAAATTATTTTGTTGTTCTTCTAAAGTTCCACCCAAAGTCTTAGTAGTAGTCGAAAAAGTATTGGAAATACCATCACGGGCATTTTCATAACCCAACTTACTGACTGAATTTAAAGAAGCTACTGCTCCGCTAGTATCACGACCATGCATTGGATTAGCTCCTGGTGCAAACGGTTCACCAGCCTTTCTTCCGTCAGGTGTCGCTCCAGTTTTATGACCATAAACCACGTTTGAAGTGATTGTTAGAATTGATAAAGTTGGTTTAGCGTTTCGATAGATATGATGTTTTTGTAATTCCTTGTTAAAAGAATCCAAAACTTCTTTGGCAATTTTATCAACTCTATCATCATCATTACCATATTTTGGATATTCACCTTCAATTTCAAAATTAGTAGCTACACCTTGATCATTCCTAATTGCCTTTACTTTGGCATATTTAATCGCCGAAAGAGAATCAACAACTACCGAAAAACCAGCCACTCCAAAAGCCATGACTCGTTTTACTTCAGTATCTAATAAAGCCATTTGAGCTCGTTCATAATAATATTTATCATGCATGTAATGAATTACATTCATGGTATTAATATAATTTTCAGCCAAGAAAGCTAAGGTTTCTTTATATCTTTTGATTACTTCCTTATAATTTAGATATTTACCACCAACGGCATCAACATCTAAAATTTTGATTCCAGTTATTTCATCTGCTCCTTCATTTATTGCCAACAACAAAGCCTTAGCGATATTGCATCTGGCACCAAAAAACTGCATTTGTTTTCCAGTTTCCAGCATTGAAACACAGCAGCTAATTCCATAATCATCAGTGCACGAAACCTTTCTCATCAAATCATCATTTTCATATTGAATTGACGAAGTTTCGATTGAGACTTTAGTACAAAAATCTTTGAAATTCTTTGGTAAATTTTTAGACCAAAGAACTGTCATATTTGGTTCTGGAGATGCCCCAAGATTATAAAGAGTTTGTAAAAATCGATAAGTAGTTTTAGTTACTTTGTGTTGTCCATTGTTCCAACATCCAGCCAAAGATTCAGTTACCCAAGTCGGGTCCCCAGCAAACAAAGCATTGTATTCAGATGTTCTTAAATGTCGAACTAATCGGAGTTTCATTACGAATTGATCAACCAATTCTTGAGCTTGTTCTTCAGTTATTTTTCCATCATTCAAATCTTTTTCCAGATAAATATCAAAAAAGTTACTCACATTACCCAAACTCATAGCTGCTCCATCATGCTCTTTAACCGCAGCTAAATAAGCCAAATAAGTCCATTGGATTGCTTCTTGAGCTGACAAAGCTGGTCGACCAATATCAAATCCATATGTAGAGGCCATAACTTTCATCATTTCCAAGGCGATTATTTGTTCACTAACTTCTTCACGTAATCTAATTAGTTCATCATTCATCTCTCCAACTAATCTTTCTTTATCTTTTTGTTTTTCTTCAATTAATTTATCAATTCCATACAAAGCAATTCTTCGATAGTCACCAATGATTCTTCCGCGAGCATAAGCATCTGGTAAACCAGTTAAAATTCCAGTTTTTCGTAATCGTCTCATTTCTTCTGTATAAGCACTAAAAACACCATCGTTATGGGTTTTTCTGTATTCAGTAAAAAACTTAACAATTTCTGGGTCAACTTCTTTACCGTTCTCTTGGCAAGCATTCATCACCACCCTAATTCCGCCAGCTGGTTTGATTGCTCGTTTTAAAGGTTCATCTGTTTGTAATCCAACAATCACTTCTAAATCTTTATCAATATATCCTAGTTTATGACTAACAATATTTGAAACAGTCTTAGTGTCAATATCTAAAACTCCACCTTTTTCTGTTTCTTTCTTTAAGAGCTTTTTGACTTTGTCCCAAAGTTTCCTAGTTTTTTCACTTGGGCCAACTAAAAATTCACTGTTTCCATCATAAGCAGTTATATTTTTAAAAACAAAATCTCTAACATCGATTGATTCCTGATAAACAGGTGTGTCTTTTTTATTTATGTTCATCTTAAAAAGAATGAAATTAACTTATTAATACGGTAAAAGTATGAGCTTTGATTATAACCAAAATCGGGTCAAATTACCAATCTAAAATCTATTATCTACGATCTAAGATCTAATTTAGTGCCGAAGGAGGGACTTGAACCCCCACGTCTCGCGACATACGCACCTCAAGCGTACGTGTATACCAATTTCACCACTTCGGCATTTTTTTAAAGTATCGGGTGGTCACTGAGGGACTCGGACCCCCGACATCTTCGATGTAAACGAAGCGCTCTA
>CAZNDF010000018.1:0-10570 GCA_964571775.1 uncultured Gammaproteobacteria bacterium
GCGGCGACACTTGGAGCAAAAGCAGGCGGAGGTAGAGTAGAAACGGTAGTAATTGATCCTAAGAAAAAACCAAAAAATTTTGAAGGATACAACCAAGAAAACCACGATTCGACAGATAAAATATATAAAACAAAAAACTATCCTGATAGATTAAATAAGTTAATTGAAGTCGGTGATGCTTTTGTAATATTTAATGGAGGAGTAGGAACATTATCTGAAGTTGGGTTAACTTGGCAAATGGCTAAATTTGATTATGGTGAACACGAACCTTTAATCTTTTTTGGAGATGAATTGGCAGAATTAGTAAATGAATTAATAGACAATCAGAAGTACGATCCAGTGGAGAAAAAACTATATCAAATAGTTTATAGCCCAGAAGAAGTTTTGAGCACGATTAAGAATCGAAGAGGGGGTAACGGAAAAAGTGATACGGGTGGGTGGTTAGGTAAGTTAGTCAAGTTTTTTAATTAAGAAATTCGGGTCGTGAATTGTTCTTGATAAGAATAGGACTAATTTTCTCTTCTAAGATTTTATCTTTATCAACACTAATGGTAATTATTTCGGAGGTAGATGTTTCTTTTGACCAACTTTGATCAAAAATAAAATTACCAAGGGAATAATAAATTGGTTTATTTTGATAAATTTCGTGTTCTTGAACAACATGAGGATGATGTCCAATAATAATATCAACACCAGTATCGATAAATTGATGGGCAAGTTTAATCCGCCAAGATTCGGCTTGGGGAAGATATTCATTCCCCCAATGAATAGATAAAACCAACCAATCTACTTGGGAATCATATTTTTTAATCAAATTAACAATCTCTTGAGGATTAAGTTGAGGATTAGTAATAAAATCAAAACCTAAAAATCCAAAAGAGATTCCGTTAATTTCTTTTTGGAAAAACTCTGAATCCGTTTGATGAGAATAAACATAACCGATGTTGTTTTGGTTTAAAAAATTTTTGGTTTGAGAAAAACCATCTTGGTCATAGTTAAATATATGATTATTGGCTAGATTAAAGATAAACTTATTTTCGACTAGTTGGGGTAAAAACCGAGTATCGCCACAAAAAGTAAAGGTGCCGGTTTTCCCTTCTGGACAGTTATTAATAATTGGGCTTTCTAGATTGGCTAAATTAAAATCATTTTTTTGAATCACAGGACCAACTCCAGAAAAACTCCAACTAAAATCATTTTTTGATCGAGCAACGGAAGTAATATATCTGCCTAGACCTAAATCCCCCATCAAGCCAAAAGTAACTTTTTGAGCTGGCTTAGTAGGAGAAGAAATAATGTTGTGAACCGAAAATTTTGTGATAGGAGTAATAAGGTTTTTTGGAGGAAAATATTGGTTTTTTATAAAAAATACACCCAAAAATAAGAAACAAAATAGAAAAAATATATTTAGTTTCATCACTTAATTAAACCACAGAGTATTTGGTAAACTAGAAGCACATGAGAAAATGGTTGTTTCTATTATTAGTTTTATTATCAAGCTTAGTTCTGGGCGGATGTTCGTTATCGGCAAAAAAATCTGCAGTAGAAATAAATAGTTATCCAGTGGCGAAGGTTTATATAAACGGTAAAGAGATGGGTTTAACGCCTTATAGAAATAGATCACTTAGTCCAGGGGAAATTGAAATAAGATTAGTAACAAACGATAAAAGTTGGACAAAAAAAGTTAAACTTCAAAATAATATTAGTACCGTAATAGATTGGGAATTTGGACAAACCGATGATCAATCTGGCGGATATGTTCTATATCTAGAAAAAACAGGCGATAAAAAAAAGGCTGGGTTAATGGTAAATACTAGTCCAAATAAAAGTACAGTAACAGTTGATAATGAAATCAAAGGTCTTTCGCCTTTAAGAATTAGTGATATTGGTCAAGGAGACAAACATTTAGCTTTAAGTTTCCCTGGACATAAAACAATGGATGTTTTTATGAAATCTTTGAAGGAATATCAATTAGTGGTCGACGCTGTATTATCTGAGGATAAAGTGGAAGTTGCCGAAGAGGAAGTAAAGATAGAAAACCCAGATTTAGTCTCAACACCGGCTACTGTTTTAATAAAAATAAAAGAAACAGAGACTGGGTGGTTAAGAGTAAGAGAAACTGACTCTAGCGCCTCTAAAGAAGTGTCTCGAGTGACTCCAGGGAAAACTTACCCCTTGATAGAGGAAAAAACTGAGTGGTATAAGATAGATTTGGGAGAAGGTAAAAGCGGTTGGATATCGTCTAGTTACGGCGAGAAAAGTGAATAAGGACACCAAAAAAGAGAAAAGCAAAGCCAATAAATACATAGACCTTTTGAGAACTATTTAAAAAGAGGGAGAGTATCCCTAAGATTAGACTAAAAAACCAGTAAATAACCGCAATAGAACGACGACTCCAACCACTTTTCAATAACTGATGGTGAAAATGTTGACCATCACCTAGATAGATGGGTTTTTTATTGATGAGTCGCCTAATGATGGTATAGATGGCGTCAAGCATAGGAATGCCTAATAAAAAAATGAGAGTGGCTAATTTAGCTCCAGAAAGAATAGAAAGAACTGCAAGTAAAAAACCAGCGAGACTTTTGCCACTATATCCTGGCATGATACTTTGAGGGAAAAAATTAAATGGAAGAAAACCCAAATAAGCGCCACAAACTGCTCCAGAAAGAATAATCACTGGCCATTGAGTAATATCTGAAGAATAACGAAATCCAAGAATACCAATAAAGAATGCGGCTATAGCAGTGAATCCTGGAAGTTGTCCATCAACACCGGTTGCCCATCCAACAATATTCATACACCAAACAATCCAAATAACAGCAATTAAATCAGAGATAACCCAAATGCTGTGCGGACCAAAAAAATTAAAATTGATTTTCAAAAAAGAAAGGTCAATAACGGTACTACCAAAGGGATTGGAAATATAAGCAATACCGATACCGGAAGCAACGACAATTAGCGCTGTAAAAATGTTGGTGAATAGACGAAATAAAGGGCTAATATCTTTTAGATCATCCCAAAGACCGATAATTAAACCAACTAATGAGGCAAGCAAAATACCGATCAAATGTTTATCTAATGGGAGTAAAAACAAGGAAGTAATTAGAATAGCAATAAAAATAGGAATACCACCACCACGAGGAACAGTAGAAATGGCAGTAGCGTTGTGAGTTTTTTTGTCTTTAAGACGAGGGTCTTCGACCCAATTCTGTTTAATAAAAAAATTCCTTACAAGAGGAGTAAATAAAAATGAAATCAAAAAAGAGCAACCAATAGCAATAAAAAAAACAACCATAGATTATGAAATTAAACTAACTATTCTTAATAAGGTAATAAGAGAAAAAAAGGAAACAATTAAGGAAATAACGAGAAGGAAACGTGATAATAATTGGCTGGTTTTAGCTAAACTAACAGAGAATAAATGATTAATAAGGAGTAAAACAATTGAAATGGTGGGTAAAATAAAAAGTGATGAAGCTGAGGCTAGTTGAAGTTCCCCCCAAGGAAGTGAATAATATAAAGGAACTTGTGGAGGAAGACTGCTAAATTTCCAAACTAAAACAGAAACTTGAATAATAATGAAAACTAGATTCCATCGAAAAATTTTACTATTTGCTTTTTGTTGCCAGAATTCGCCCAGCCGAGAAAGTGGTTGAAAAACAGAATTTAAAAAAGGCATAAGTTATCTTTTTTGGAAAATAAGAATGGAATCAAATATTCTATCAAGAAAATAATAACGATCTAGGAGAGAATCTAATTGAGGAAAAGAGCGCTGATTCATTGGATAATAAATAACAAATTTTGGAAGATTAATTTTGAAATCATCGATAGTTTCTTGATAACCATCGAAATCAACAATGTGATAGGCAACGGTATAGCGACCAGGGGGCAGCCGATTGGATAAAGCGTAAACATATGGTTCATCCCCCCAAACAAAAATAGAATCTGAGGAAGAAGTATTACTTTTGACAAATTCAGAAATTTGATGATTAGTATTAACCCGAGAACCAAAGTATTGGTAAAAATCAGTTGATTTTTTAAGGGAATAAAAATTTTGATAATAACTAATATTGGGATAAAAGTAGAAATTATATTTAATAATAATAAATATAATAAAAGAGAAACTTAGAAGAATTAAAAAAATATCTTTAATAGGTTTTTTTAGAAAAATCCAACCAAAAAGAAGACAAACTGGAGGAAGAAGTTGAATTAAATAGTGAGGGTAAGGGCGGGTGGATAATAAAGCACCAAAAATAGTTGCTGATAACCAAAATAAAAGGAAACTAAGCAAAGAGGAAATAAATTTCTTTTGGTGAGCAATAAAAATGATTAACCAAAAGAACAATAAAATAATTAAACGATTGATTAACCCACCACTACTAGCAGAAGCTGTTTGAGTACCAGTAGCCCACGAGGATAAATAAGAGAAGTTTTGGAGTAGAGCTGAGTTAAGAAAAGGTAAGAATGCTTTAAGTTGATAAAAATAAAGCAAAAAAATGAGGGTTGGAATAAGGAATCCAATTCCAAGTAAAAAAGCACGATAAAATATTTGCCAAAATTTTTTAGTAATAGAAGAAAAATCTTTTATAAAAATCCAGCAAATTAAAAATGCGGCTTCGATAAAGACAGGAATTTTGATAGTAAAAGCAATTCCAAGGAAAATCCCTGAAAGTAAATAATGAATATTTTTTTTGGCAGTGATAAAAAAATAAAATCCGACAATGGTCGGTAGGAGCATAAAAATTTCAGCATTAGCGATGTTACCTTCAATAAAAGGGATTGAAGTTAAAATAACAAAAATTAAAGTGGAGAGTTTAGCTAAAGAAGATTTTAAAAAAAATAGAGATAAGCGGTAAAAAAGATAAACAGTCGAAACCATAACTAGTAGAAGTAACAATCGAAAACCAAAAACTGTTTTACCTAGGGCAGCTAAATAATAAAGGGATGGTGGCTTATTATCGTGAATTTGGTTGTAAAGAACAAGACCTTTTCTGATCCCCTGTCCTAGGGTTAAATAAATACCTTCATCACCATACCAATAAGGTTCAAAAAGAGATGGAAGACGGAGAAATAAAAAGATAGCGGCAATAAAAATCCAATATTTATACTTGGATAAAAATCTAATCATTTGATTAATGATAACCTAATTATTAGGTTTTTTGTTGGTGGTTTTGTAGTCCAATCCTTTACCAAGGAAAAGACGAGTGTGAGATTGGAGTCCAGGGAGAACAGACATGGTTAGGGTAGCAATAGGCATAAATGGCCATTGAAGGATATTTTTAAGGATATTAAGGAAACCTTTTTTCTGTCTTTCTGGTCGCAATTTCCAATCGAGAACAATAAGGGTAGCTAATGGAATCAAACAAATAGTTAGAATTATATTGGAAATTTTTGGTAAATTAAAACCGAAGGTAGTTTGAAAAAATTTAGGGTTCAAAATGACTGGTAATGAAGTGCCTAAAGTAAGAATAAACCAATTACTAGACCAGATAAAATGAGTTTGAATAAGTTTAAAAATACGAAGAGCTCGAGTTAAAAAAGGAATTTCTTTATGTTGACGAGATTGTTCAATAGCATAAGGAATATCGATAGCTCCCCAAGCGTGACGGATACATTGAGTGTAACGATTTTTTAAAGCAGCAAAATAGTTCTTACCATCCGGAGCATCAACAACAGTAGGTAAGAAGATTGGCTCAACTGCAGCTTTACCGCCGGTAGCAAAAAATGCCTGAAGGAAGATATGCCAATCTTCTGGAATCATATCCGGGTCCCAGTAACCACTTTGATCAATGAGACGAAATGATGATGAGTAACAGGAGTAATTAAAAAATAGACCGTCTGGTTCTTGAATGTTAGCGATATGAATAACGTTACCCATAACGCCGGTCATGCGGATAAAACCAGGAACTTGATTAATATTGTTATGCCAAAAAATAGGAGACTGCCAAAAACGTTGATAACGCGAAGAATTTGAGGCAAATTTATAGGTTAGAGCAGAAAAATATTTGGAATTAAAAAGGGTATCAACATCACAGCTGGTAAGGGTTAAATGATCAATGTCAAATTTACCTTTGTCAATAAAATTGGTTTTAAAATACTGAGCAGCAAAGCGTTCGTTACTATGTTTTCCAGCAGTTTCACCAGGGATATTTGGGGGATGCTCAGTAAAAATTAAATCACCAAAAACACCTTGGTACTTTTGAGAAAAATAATCAATAGTTTTTTGGTTATTTTCTTGACCAGCACGCTGTTCCTGACCCAAAATAACATGAAGTTTTTTAAGACTAATATCAGTTTGGGCAGCTAAGCTACTCATAGCCATTTCAATAACTTCAACTGGTTCCTTATAAGAAGAAATAATGATTACATGATGAATTTGATTGTATTTAAGCCAAAAGGAGCGAAAATTTTCTTGAAATAAATCTTGCCAATTAGCACTATTAGCTTTTTGGATTTTGAAATAGCCAATGACAGCTAAAATAGCAGATTTAAAGGACTGATAAAGCCAATAAATTAAAAAAGCAATGACGAAATAAGCCACAGCTTTAGGGATAAATATGGCTCCCCAAATAGGAAATAGAATAGTCATCCAAGCAAAAAAGCCAGGAATCATTTCCCAAATTCGGTATCTTTTTGAATTTTTATTGACCATTTTCTAGTAATTATATCAAGAGAAGGATCATTTGAGATAAAATGGGCTAAATGAAATTAGAATCAGCAGTCAAAAAAACTATCAGGTATGCCGCTGATTTTAAGAGTCATATAAACAGAAAAGAAATAATTCAGAGATTGATTTCGAAAGATAATTTTTCCGAAAAAGAGGTTATTGATTTTGTAAAGAAAATTGGGTGGAAGGATAAGAAAAATAAGTGGTGTCAAATAAAAATGGAAAAGGCAGAAAATTTAGCAAAGGAAATCAGAAATACATTTGAAGATATTTTGTTTTTGGGGGTGTCTGGATCAGTGGCCTCAGGTCATCCTAAAAAAGATGACGATATCGATATTTTGATAATTACCAAATCGAATAAAATATGGAAGAACAGATTAATGTTGAGGTGGTGGATATTTAAGAAATCAATCCCCCACAGAAAATATTCTCAAGAAGAAAAGAGAGATGAATTTTGTTTTAATTTATGGCTGGACGAATTGGGTTTAGAAATAAAAAAAGATAGACAAAAACTAAAAAACGGAATTGATTTAATTTTAATGAAACCAATAATTAATAAAAATCAAACTTATGAAAGGTTTTTAGCGACAAATTTTTGGGTAAAGAAATATTCTGCTACTGGGTATAAAAAATTAGTAGAAAAGTATAGATTAGACAAAATAGTTGAACAAAAAAACAAGAAAAGTTGGTGGGGAGTGATAATTAATCATATCTTTTTTTGGCCACAATATTGGTATATGAAAAGGAAAATAAAAGGAGAGGAAGTAGGTTTCCATCAGGCTTTTTTTCATAGAGCGATGGTAAAATGAAGCTATGAAATGGTGGTTCCGGTTAACAATGATGGTAGCGGCATTAGGGATACTTTATGTTTCTTTTACTAGGGCTGGACTAGAAAAGGTAAATGAAGATGAAAAATATGATAGGCTGCGTAAGATTTCTATATCTTATGATTATGGTTTAGAAAAAGAGTTAAGGTGTTATAAGTTGCCTGAAAGCAGAACTTTACCTAATAGTCCAGTTTATTTTATAAAAAAAGTGAGAGATGATTTGTGGATAAGATTTAGTCGAAACGAAGTTGACAAAGCGAGAATTTCTTTGCTGGTAGCAGATAAAAAGATGGAAGAAGCTATTGTTATGTATGAAAAACATATCAACAGTTCTCTTTTAAAGAAAAATATTGAGGAAGCATCTAAAAGGATTGAAATAATACAAAATGCGGTAAACACAATGAATAAAAATGATTTAGAGGTAAAAAAAATCAAACAAAAAGTGGATCAAACAAATTGGTTTTATCGATATATAATTGAACGAATATCTCTAAATAAAAAAATAGTAAGGTGTGATGAATAAAAAAAATAAGAAATTTAAAAAAATCGGAAAAATCTGGTTATTGGCCGGGGTTATTTTGGTAATTCTGGTGATAGCGACAATTATATATATCTCTTTTAATGTCCCTAACCCAAAAAAACTATCAAGCACAGATTATCCTCAATCTTCACAAATTTTTGACCGAAATGGAAAATTATTGTATGAGATTTACGCAGACAAAAGGCGGGTTCCAGTAAAATTAGAAGAAGTGCCTCAAAATTTACAGAGGGCAACTCTAGCAATTGAAGATGCTAATTTTTATAAACATGGTGGTTTTGATATAAAAGGATTATTAAGAGGTTTATATCGGACAATAATCGAAAAAAGATTACAAGGAGGTTCAACATTAACTCAACAATTAGTTAAAAATGCCTTATTAACTCCAGAAAGGACGATTTCTAGAAAAATTAAAGAGGCAATATTGACGGTGGCAACTGAGTTAATGTATTCCAAAGACCAAATTTTGGAGATGTATTTCAACCAAACTCCATATGGAGGAACTTTGTGGGGAGTACAGTCAGCGGCAAAAGGGATATTTAATAAAGATGTCAAAGATTTAACATTGGCCGAATCGGCATTAATAGCTGGATTGCCAGCTTCACCAACCAAATACTCCCCTTTCTCTTACCCGGAAGCAGCAAAAAAAAGACAGACTATGGTTTTGGACCGAATGTTAGAGTTAAAATTAATTACTCAGGAAGAATACGAAAAAGCAACGGCGGAATCACTCAATTATTTCGTAAGTAAAACTGGGATCGAAGCACCCCATTTTGTATTCTATGTAAAAGAGTTATTGACTGAAAAATATGGCATTCAAAAATTGACTGAGGGTGGATTAAAAATAACGACTAGTTTGGATTTGGATCTTCAAAAAAAGACTGAAGCAACAGTATCGGCTGAAATTGAAAAATTGAAAAATTATAAAGTAAGTAACGGGGCGGCGATGATAACTGAGCCAAAGACAGGGCAAATTTTGGCAATGGTGGGATCGATTGATTATTTTTCAAATGAGATTGATGGTAAATATAATGTAACGACAGCGTTGAGACAACCAGGATCATCAATTAAACCAATTAATTATGCGGTAGGAATTGAACTAGGAAGAATTACGGCAGCATCAGTTATGGACGATAGTCCGACATGTTTTGGACAAGTTAATCAAAAGAGTTATTGTCCAACAAACTATGGAGGAAGATATACTGGACTTCAGTCGATTAGAAACTCTTTGGGTAATTCACTAAATATTGCAGCAGTAAAAGTGTTGAAATTAAATGGTTTGGAAACTTTTGTAGCTTCGGCTTCAGCAATGGGGCTAGACACTTTTAAAAATGCTTCGGATTATGGGTTATCACTAACTTTGGGTGGTGGCGAAGTAACAATGGCCAATATGACAGTGGCTTATGGTGTGTTAGCTAATATGGGAGTTAAACAGGACCTAAATCCAATATTAAAAGTAATTGATAAGGATGGCGAAGTATTAGAGGAATATAAATATATGGCTGGACCAAGAGTTATGTCAAGAGAAACTGGTTTTATAATTCAGCAAATATTATCTGATGATGGGGCTAGAAGTATGGTGTTTGGCCGAGGCTCAATGTTAAATATAAAAGGGCATCCTGAGGTAGCCGTTAAAACAGGGACAACGAATGATATGCGAGACAACTGGACAATTGGTTACACACAAGATTATGTGGTAGTAACTTGGGTGGGTAATAATAATAACTCTAAAATGGGAGGCTTAGTTTCTGGGACAACTGGAGCGGCTCCTATCTGGAATAAAATTATGACTCAAATACTAACTGATAAAGAAATTAAACAACCGACTAGACCAGCAGGAATTGTGGGAATGTATGTATGTAATTTAACAGGAATGGCAGTGCCTGATGGTGGTTGTGAATCACATTATGAATATTTTAAAAAAGAGTTTGTACCGGCAAAACAATCTCCAGTTCGACAAAATGTCTTAATTAATAAAGATACAGGAAGAATAGTAGTTGATAATGAAGTGGCACCAAATGCTGAATGGCAAGAACATTCAGTTGTTAAAGATGCTTCTGGAGTGACCATATGTCTTGATTGTCCGCTTGTTCAAACAGACGATCCAAATAATCCAAATAAAAATCGGATGGCAGTAACTATCAACTAGAATGAAGACTTTGGAAATAATTATTAAATCTTTAATAAAGATAGGTATCCCTTTGACTTGGTTGATTAAATCATTTTTGAAGTTAATAACCATTGTATGGAAAGTAGTTAAAAAAATTAAAATACCGAAGATTAAGTTTCAAAGAAAGGCAAAAAAGGTTAAGCAAAAAAAAGTAGTAAAAATAGTAGTAGTAAAAAACAAAAAGAAAGGTTTTAAATTCAAAAAAAGATATTGGGGCTTAATATTATTTTTAATATTTATCAGTGCTGGTTTAAGTTTTTATTATTTAATAATCGAGAAATTGCCTAATGTTAATTTGATTTATAATCCTCCAAAATTATCGACCATAATTACTGATAGAAACGGAATAATTTTATATAAGTTTT
>CAZNDF010000019.1:0-9978 GCA_964571775.1 uncultured Gammaproteobacteria bacterium
AATTTCTCAAGAAATGATCATCGATATCAACAAAGAAACTGTTGATATGATGGATAATTTTGACGCTACCATCAAAGAACCAACTGTTCTTCCATCTCGTATTCCTAATCTTTTAATGAACGGAGCCGACGGTATCGCTGTTGGTATGGCTACTCGTATTCCACCTCACAACCTCAAAGAATTATGCGCCGCCATTGATATAGTTCTCGATAAAAGTAACCTTGAAAAAATCGAAAGTGAAATCGAAATAAACAATATTTTAGCTCCACCAAAGAATACTCAAGAATTAGTTCTTCGACCAGTTTACGAACTCGAAAAACAAAAATACAATTTTGAAACCAATGCTGTTATCGATGATTTAGTCAAAGTTGTCCAAGGACCAGATTTTCCAACTTATGGTGAAATTTACGGTAAAACCGGTATTATTGAAATGTATAACACTGGTCGGGGTAAATTTGCTGTTAGAGGTAAAACCACTATTGAAGAAACCAAATCAGGGAAAATTAGAATCATTATTACTGAACTTCCTTACCAGGTTAATAAAGCCGAATTTGTCAAAAAAATTGCTGATCTTGTCCGTGATAAAAAAATTATTGGTATTTCTGATCTTCGTGACGAATCTGACCGACATGGTATTCGAGTTGTGGTCGAAATCAAGAAAAACGGTAAACCAAAATCTATCCTTAATAAACTTTTCAAATATACCGCCCTTCAATCATCTTATTCTGCAAACATGTTGGCCTTGGTCAATGGTGTTCCTCAAACCCTAAACTTACGTCAAATGTTACTTTTGTTCTTACGCCATCGAGAAACCATCATCCGTCGCCGATCCATTTTTGATCTCAAAGGCGCCATGATGCGAGCGCATATTTTAGAGGGCCTCAAAAAAGCGCTTGATGTCATTGATGAAGTTATCAAAACCATTCGATCCACCAAACCAGATGAAGACGCTAAAACTCGTCTTATGGAAAAATTTGAATTTACCGATCTTCAAGCTCAAGCCATCCTCGAAATGCAACTCAAAAAATTATCTGGTCTTGAACGTCAAAAACTTGATGATGAATATAACCAAGTAGAAGAAACTATTAACCATCTCACGGCTATTATTACCAAACCAGAAGAAATGATCGCAGTTCTTAAATCAGAAAACAAAGAAATAGTCGAAAAATACGGTGATTCTCGCCGAACCAAAATCTATGTTCGTGGGCTAGAAGAATTCAGTGAAGAAGACTTAGTTCCTAACGAAGCAGTCTTAGTCGCTCTCACTAAAACTGGATATATTAAACGTGTACCAAAAGAAACTTATCACAGTCAAAAGCGTGGTGGTGTTGGCGTTGTTGGTATGACTACCAAACAAGAAGATGAAATCGAATGTATGCTTTCCGTTGATACTCATGATGAATTACTTTTCTTTACCAACCGAGGTCGAGTTTTTAAAACCAAAGTCTGGGACATCCAAGAGGGGACTAGACAAGCCAAAGGGCAAGCTGTCATTAATCTTATTAATATTCTCCAAGGAGAAACCGTTCACACCGTTCTCCCTGTCAGTAAAGACAGTAAATCAAAATTTATTTTACTAGCTACCAAGAAAGGAGTTATCAAAAAAACCTCTCTTGATAAGTTTAAAAATATTCGTCAAAGCGGTCTAGCTGCTATCAAATTAGACTCCGATGATCAATTAGCTTGGGCAAAATTAACGGATGGTACCAATCAAATATTCCTAGTTACTAAAAATGGTAAATGTATCCGTTTCAATGAATCAGATGCCCGTCCAATGGGCCGACACACTCGAGGTGTCCGAGGAATTCTCCTAAAAAATACTGATCATATGGTTAGTATGGACATTGTTCCATCAGCTATTGAAAAAACAAAAGACAAAACCACTGAAAAACCATTCAGGCACCTTTTAGTTGTTACCGAAAATGGAGTTGGTAAAAGAACCGATGTTTACCTCTATCCTATCCAAAAACGTGGGGGAATTGGAGTTAAGGTTGCTAATTTGACTCCAAAAACCGGCAATATCGCCGCAGCTCAAGTTGTTTCTGAAACAGATGATCAAATAATTTTGGTTTCCAAAAAAGCTGTCACCATCAAGCTTCCTCTAAAAAATATACCTACCCTTAGCCGAAACACTAAAGGGGTTATTCTCATGAGATTCAAATCGACTGAAGATAAACTTAATGCTATGACAGTTTTAGAAAAAAACACTGAAACTTCAGATAGACCGGAATCAACCAACGAAACAAAAGAATAAAGCCAAACTTATTATCCAAATTAGTAAATTCTTTTGACATTATAGGCAATACATAAAAGATAAGTATCTTTTATCAGACTAGGGGAGTGACTGCTAACGAAACATATATTTTTAGTTTAACCCTAATTTAGGGTAAAAAATACATGTCAAGTCACTCAAACAAGCGTCACTTCTCATTTCTCTGAATTTCTGGATAAAATAGCCCTACTATAGGCTATACTCTATTTTTGGGTTAAGGTAGGGGAGAGAGTCGCAAAAAGATTAAAAAAACCTCTTCATTTATTTCCACTATGAAATTTTTCATGAACCTCTCTAAGTCTTGCATCAGTCACATGAGTATAAATTTGAGTTGTAGCAATATTTTTATGACCCAACAATTCTTGGACTGATCTCAAGTCAGCTCCGTTGCGTAACAAGTCAGTAGCCATTGAATGTCTTAATGTGTGTGGAGTAGCCGCCACTGGTAAATTTGCCTGTCTTACATATTTCTTTACTAGTCTTTGAACCGATCTCACTGTTAACCTTACCTCCTCATCGGCCAAACCAATTTCTTTTGGTCTTAAATCACGGATGAACATTGGTTTATATTTATCCATTCTTGATTTAAGATATTTATCTACCCATTCAGCTGCCTCTTTAGAAATAAACACCACTCGAGATCGTCCTCCTTTTCCAATAACTCCAAATTCACAAGTATTCAAATTTACCTGTTCCCTATCAAGAGAAACTAGTTCCGACACCCGCAGTCCAGTTGAAAATAATAACTCTAAAATTGATCTATCCCTTAAACCATTTTTACTAGAATTAAGTGGCTGGTTTAATAATCTTTGCATTTGTGATTCATCTAAAAACTTCAAAGAATGGTCTTTTACTTTTGGTACATCCAGCTTCTCTGGCTGCAACACTTCCATATCATTTTTAATCAACCACTTTAAAAAAGATCTCAAAGAAATCACATAATAACCTTGGGTTACTAATTTCATTTCGCCTTTAGTTCCAGCCTGTCTCGACAAAAACAACCTAAAATCCCTTACAGTATCTACTGTTATATCATTAACCGTTGGTTTTTCTATTCGCTTATTACTTATTAAAAAATCAATTAGAACATTTAAATAATGTTCATAATTTCTGATTGTCAATTTTGAACAATTTTTCTCAATTTCCAAATGCTCCAAAAACCGTCTTTCCAGTGTTTGTAAATCTTTTTCCATAATTCCATCTTACCACGATGAAAAATTAAATATAAATCCAAGATCGAATGATAAACTGGTCGGATAAAAATAAAACATCAATTCTAGAGCCTTTAGTGAAGTCATCAACATTTTATGCCTATTTTTAGGTACAATTATCACTCCGACTACTTTTCTTTGAGAAGTAACAGGGGAGTTGAATGGGGTGAGGGGAGTCAAGAGGAAAATTTTAAACCTAAAGTTAAAAAAAATGGGAATCTCGGCCCAAGAGAGAATTATCGTATTTAATTAAAATAGATTTAAATTAAAAGAAAACCAACAGTAATTAATGAAGTGAAATAAAAACTTTATATTTTTTAAAAACCATCACTCCCCTCGGTTCAGAAGTTTAATAGAGTCGTAAAAGATACATTGTGCGACATGGTATTTTAACTCACCCACCACTAGGAGATAGCACTTATTAATTAGCTCTAACAACTTATCTATTTCTCTTTTATTTATCTATTAACTCTTATTAATTATTCACTTTTGCCACCCCTTCTACTCCCTTCTGACTCCTCCCTGAGTGTACACTTTGATATAGTTAACGAATCTGGACTTATCCACAGAGACTATATCACACTATATCACTTCTCTACCCGTGAAAATTATAGGATATATCGTGAAAAATATTATAGGATGTATATTATAGGACACTTCCCTACCTCAGACCCACCTATCAAAAAATTTTTACCATTTAATGTTTAATTAAGATCTAAATTACTCTTTTATTAAATTTCAGGTATTGTTTACCCAAGAAATTGACAATCTGACAAACTGATAATCTAGGCAATCAACTTCCCCATCCTCCCTTATTTTTTAATTAAAAAACATCAATTTATACCTAAAATACCGCAATAAATTACTTATTTTCTAAAAATTTAACTCCAAATATAACAAAACCCTATTTTATAAACCCACCAACCTGAATATCCCAAAGTTTTCTATATATACCCGCCTTTAGTTTAATTAAAGCACTGTGAACCCCGTCTTCCACTATCTTCTTGCCATCAATGACGACAATTCTGTCTACTTTCTTAATTGTCGATAATCTGTGAGCAATAATAATCACCGTTTTGTCTTTAGTTAAATTGTCTAATGATTCTTGGATAAACCTTTCCGATTCTGAATCCAAACTAGAAGTTGCCTCATCTAGTATTAATATTGGTGAATTTCTTAATATTGCCCGAGCGATAGCTACTCGCTGTCTTTCACCTCCAGACAACTTTATTCCTCTTTCACCCACAAAAGTCTCGTATCCTTTTTCCAGTTTACCAATGAATTCATCACAATGAGCCAATTTTGACGCTTCAATTACTTCTTCATCCGTGGCGTCAAATCGACCATAACGAATATTTTCCATCAAGCTTCGGTGAAATAATATTGGATCTTGCGGGACTAAACTTATACTATTTCTTAAACTCTCTTGAGTTACTTTACTAATATCTTGACCATCAACTAAGATTCTCCCTTTTTGAATATCATGCAATCTTAACAAAAGCTTCACTAAAGTTGATTTACCAGAACCAGAAGTCCCCACTAAAGCCAAAGTTTCCATTGGATTTACCTCTAAACTAAAATTATTGACAACATTCTCATTCCTTTCATAAGCAAAACTTACGTTGTCAAATTTTATTCTTCCAAAATTTATATCCAAATCAGTTGCGTTTGGGCTATCAACAACTTCATGAGGAGTATTAAGTATTAACGTCATTTCCTCAGCTTCGGCCAAATGTTCATAAATCCTCATGATTATTCTGCCAAAATCCCAAACCATCATAATTACCGTCAAAATATAAGATTGAATCAAAACAAAATCGCCCACTGTCAAAACATTCTTAGTCCAAAGCTTAATCGCAAAAAAGAATATTCCAACTTCCAAAACGATCATTAAAAAAGACTGTAGGGCATAAAACTTAGCGCTCATATCCCAGGTAAATTTTCTTATTTTATGAAGAGTATCAACTAAATTAGAATATCCTTCTGCCTCTTTTTTGTAACCATTAAACAATTTGATGTTTGTATTATTAGTCACTGTATCCGCCAAAAAACTACTAGTAGCCGTCTCTGCTTCACTTCTTTGAACATCATATTTGATCTTATATTTTGTAAATACCCAATTAATTAACAAAAACACCACCATCCATAAAAGCATCCCCAATCCCAAAAAAATATTGACCTGCCCCAACACAATCGTAATCACAATAATTGTCACTGCCGAAGGTATCAATTCATAGAAAAGTTGATCGGCCAATATCTCAAAAGCGCTTACAAAACTTTTAGTCTTTTTAACTACTGATCCGGTAAAATTATTAGAAAAATATGTATATGAATGTTTGTGAAGATAATCAAAACATCTTTTACTTAAATCAGCCATGTTAATCGACTCAAAAAAATTCAACCCAAAAGAAGCAATCCGCCAACATAGCCATCTAGATAATTTAAAAGTACCAATAATTGTCAACAATCTTATTAATCCCCCAACTAATATCTCTTTATCTTTATTTTCTGATAAAATATTAAAGAAATCTTTGAAATAAATAGGAATAAGCGAATCCAAAATAGTTGCCCCAATTATCGACACCAGCAGCAAAAATAAAGACAAACTATGTTTGCGCATACTTTCCCAATAATATTTTAGTGTTTTGCGAGTATTATCTTTCATTTTTGTAAATATGATTATATCCTATTCTAGGACTTTAATTTAATATATAATTCACCCTATGACTCCTACAATTGAAAAAATCTACAATTTGGCAAAAACCAACGTTAAAAGAATCGTTCTAGCTGAAGCTGATGACCCTCGTGTCCAAGAAGCCGCTAAAATCATTCAAGATCAAAAAATCGCCGATATTATTTTAGTTAGCCCAGAGTATATTTCTCAAAACCAAGATTTATACCAAAAATTTTCTCAAGAATTATTTATCCTCCGTCAATCCAAAGGATTAACTTTAGAAGAAGCCCAAAGATTAATGCTTAACCCCCTATATTTCGGCACTATGATGGTTAAATTTAAATTAGCTGACGGTATGGTGGCCGGAGCTAACAGTACCACTCAAGAAACCTTTCGTCCTGCTCTCCAAATAATCAAAGCCAAACCAGGGCAAACCATTGTTTCCAGTTTTTTTATTATGGAATCTCCCAATCAAGACTTTGGTGATAATGGTGTTTTTATTTTTGCTGATTGCGGTCTTAACGTTAATCCAAACGCTGACGAACTAGCCCAAATTGCCATTCAATCAGCAGATTCTTTCAAAAAACTTGTTGGTAATGAACCTAAAATTGCCATGTTATCCTACTCTACTAATGGTAGTGGGTCTGGTGAGTCGGTTGAAAAAGTTAGACAGGCCACCCAAATTGTCAAAAACTTAGATCCGTCAATTTTAGTTGAAGGTGAAACCCAAGTTGATGCCGCCCTAGTTTCCACAATTTCTCTCAAAAAAAATCCTGAAAGTAAAATCAAAGGTCAATCAAATATCCTTATCTTCCCTAATCTTGATGCTGGCAATATTGGCTATAAATTAGTTGAAAGACTTGGCCTTGCTAAGGCTTTTGGACCAATAACACAAGGTATTAATCAACCTATCAACGATCTCTCTCGAGGTTGCAATATTGAAGATATTGTCACTACCGTTGCTATTACCAGTGTTCAGTCTCAAATCTAACGCCAACTGGTTGTAAAAATCATTCCTAAAATAACTGCCACAGAGATCCATGAAAAAATGGTCCAGTTTTTTTTGAATAACCTATCTCTCAAGTCTAATTGAAGTAAACCAGATATTATATAAACCGCCGCCACTAAATAAATCGACCCTTTAAATATTCCTACTGGCCAAAACGATAAAACTAAACCTAACTGAGCCATTAAAAAGGCTGGCACCAGTACATAATTTGATAAATTTTTCTCTTTTCCATCATCAGCCAACTCTATTGTCACACTATAAAATATGTACATAAAAATCACTGATGAAATTACAAATACAAAAATAGCATTTAACCAATAAATCAGTTTGAAGGAAAATAAACTATCAAAAAGAAAAAAGGTTGTTAATAAAAGTAAAACTAACCCAACAGTGTATGCCGCTCGATATAACGGCGGTGTTCGATACCCAATCGATACCAAAAAAACATTCTCCACTAAAAACATTACGTAAGATATTATCCCAAAAAACAAACTCGACAAAAAAACCGTCCAAAATGTTTGTGGCAACAAAGCTGCAAACAACCCAAAACCGACAAAAAATCCAATTGGTAATATCACTGACATCAAGCGAATATACAAACTTTGATCAAAAATTATACCCAACCCAAACCAAAAGCAAAAAGCCACTAAAACTATTCCTACGAGCAATCCATAATAATGTGAAGAATAAGGCAAACTGACAAAAAAATAAAAACCAATAGCCGCAATTACCGAAGAAATCAAATATTTAATTCTTTTGGGCATAATTAATTATAATCAAATCCGCCATAAACCCCAAGGACATCATCGTTCGACTCAAGCTCATCAATGAAATCCATGATTTTATTAAACTCTTCGTCATTCTTCAATTCGATTGGATTTTTAGGTCGATATACTGTTTCTGATTTCAATACTTTAAGTCCAGCTTCTTCTGCCTTTTTAACAAACTCATTTATTAATCCAGGTTCAACTATAGCAATATTTTCATCAAAGTCAGCCGCTCCAAAATCTATTAAATTTAATTGATTATCTTCAGAAATAGTCTCAAACTCTACTTCACCTACTCTATCAAACTGAAACATCACCGAATTAGATTCACTCAAAGCACCTTCATAATTCTTAAAAATTAATTTTATTTCACCCAAAATTCTGTTTTTATTATCAGTTTCCGCTTCAATTATCACTGGCACTCCAAAAGGACCATATCCCTCCAATATCACTGAAACCAGCTTATCTTTTCTCTCCTCAAAACGAGCCAACAATCTTTCGATATTTTCTTTTGGCATATTAACTTCTCGAGCTTTATCAATAGCTACTTTTAAGGTTCCATTAACATTCGGATCACTACTGCCACCACCCAATTTAATCGCAGTTAATATGTTTTTTGCAACTTTAGTAAAGGCCTCACTCCTTTTTTTGTCCTGAGCCCCTTTTCGATTTTTAATATTATTCCATTTAGAATGACCTGACATAAAAATGTTTATTTTTTATAACTAGGGTATTTTATCATTGTTGAAAAATTATCATCAAAATAAAACTCAATTTCATTTTCATTCAATGAAGTATCGTTTGTTTTATCACAATCAAATAATTTATCTACTAAGATCCAAGAAAAAGCCTTCTCTACCCCATTACCGTATAGTATCTTGCACTTATCCAACTTCATCTCTTCATCACTAGAAACCGATATCACTGAAAAGCCCATTCTTTCAATCCTTTTTGTCATAAAATTAGCTAATCCATTTGCCTCACTCAAATTAATCACTGACAATTTTAAATCTTCGTCCACTAGTCTTGTTTCAGAAAAATCCCTCACCATTACCCTATCCAGAAAATCATCATTTTTATCAATGTCCCCCTTTAACCACTCTTCTTTATTAAGATAGTTACTAGTTTGTCTCAATTTCAACCAAAGTTTACCTTTCCAGTCATCTATTTTTTTTACACTGACAACTTTATCGGCCACAAAACCAAAATTGTAAAACAAAATATCACTAAACAAAGCCTCTTTTCTTTCTTGCTGTAAAATTTTTTTAATTACTTCAGCCCGATACCAACCCATACCTTTCGGAATCCAAATTTGAGAATCTGGTTCAATTTTTAACACATTAACCATTTGCCTCCCTTTAGATATAGAAACAATTGCTAGTCCATTATCCGCCATCACTCCAACCCTAAAATCACTTCCTTTTTCTGTTTTCTTGAAAAATAAAGACAAAACCACCATCAAAATTAATAACAGCAAAATCACCAGTCCTAATAATATTCTCTTTTTTTTATTCTTTTCCATAAAGTTTAAGATGATCTTTCAAATCATTGGCTAATGGCAAATCAAAAAACATTCGCTCCCCTGTTTTTGGGTCATCAAACTCCAAATGAAAAGCATGTAGAAACGGCCTTTTCAATATATCTGATTCTCCTCCATATAGTTTATCTCCCACCAATGGCCATCTCAAATGGCTCAAGTGAACTCTTATTTGATGAGTTCTCCCTGTTTTTAAATTTATCTCCAATAAACTATATTTCTTAAGATTTCTTTTTAGTCTTTCTACTAACTTAAACTCTGTCAAAGAATCTTTCCCATCTACTCTTACTCCAAATTTTCCAAAACTATATTTAGATCTTCCAATAGGCCAATTTATACTTCCATCCATCGAAGTATCTCCACACACTAAACAATAATATTTTTTCTTTACCGTCCGGTTTTTGAACTGACCTTTTAGCTTTTCAAAAGACTCTTTATTTTTAGCCACTAAAATTAATCCTGAAGTTCCTTTGTCTAACCTATGGATTATCCCGTTTCTCGGCAAATC
>CAZNDF010000020.1:0-9476 GCA_964571775.1 uncultured Gammaproteobacteria bacterium
CATTTGATATTCGCTACTCAGCTTTTATTAAAATGTTAAAAAACCGCAACGTAACTCTAGACAGAAAAATCCTCGCTGATTTTGCTGCCAACAATCCAGAAGCCTTTAAAGCTGTGGTTGAATCGGTCAAATAATTGATTTGATCGTTCAACCCAAACCTCTCGAATTTTTCGAGAGGTTTTTTGTTATTTCAAGATATAGATAAATCAGTTACAATAAAGCGAAAACCAAAAAACATCTATGGATCAAATTTTAAAAAAAATTAAACTAGAATATCTCTCCAAAATTGACTCCGTCAAAACAGATATTGAGTTAGAAAACATTAGAATTGAAATCTTAGGCCGAAACGGTAAAATTAATGAGCTTTTTTCAAAAATAAAAGATATCGCTCCAGAAAACCGTAAACAATTTGGTGCTGACCTTAACCAACTCAAAACCGAGCTAGAAGAAAATTTGAATAATAAACAAGTCCAAAAATCTGACAAACTAAGATCTGACACACCAAGATCTACAATTTTTGGCTTGCCAAAAATTGGACACTTACATCCAGTAACTCAAACCGAACGTCAACTCAATGAAGTTTTTCGTAAACTCGGTTTCTCAGTTTACAACAGTCCTGAAATCGTCACTGATGAATTTAATTTTGAAAGACTCAATGTCCCCAAAGAACACCCAGCCCGTGACATGCAAGACAGTATCTATATTAAAGAGCCAGAATATCTACTCCGAACCCAAACATCAACAATAGAATCATATTTACTTAAAGCCAAATCAAAAGATCTTCCAATTCGAGCTGCTTTCCCCGGAAGTGTTTTTAGAAATGAAAAAGTCAATCGTTCTAATCATTTTGTCTTTCATCAATACCAAGCTGTTGTCGTCGACAAAGGAGTCACTATGAAAGATCTTATCGGCACTATGGATTTGATGTTTAAAACTCTTTATGGGAAAGACGTTGTTGTCCGTTATCGCTGCAAATATTATCCCGAAGTTGAACCAGGTGTTGGTCCAGATATGCAATGTTTCAGTTGTCATGGAAAAGGTTGTCCTCTTTGTAAATATGCTGGTTGGATTGAAATGGGCGGTTCGGGAATGATTCACCCCAAGGTCTTAGAAGCTGCCGGAATTGATCCAAAAGATTGGTCTGGTTTTGCTTTTGGGATGGGATTAGATCGCTGGACTATGGCTCAAAAAAATATCAAAGATATTAGAACATTAATGGGTGGTAATCTTGCCTACAAACCAAGCGAATTATGAAATTAATTTACTCTCAACTCCAAAGATTTTTACCCGATTTATCAGTAAAACCACAACAACTTCGCGATGATTTGACTATGATTGGTCATTTTACTAATTATTTTGAAGAAATTGATGGCGAAATTGTTTTTGACTTAGATATCAAAGTAAATAGGGGAGACGGTCTTGGACATTACGGCTTAGCCAAGGATTTATCCGTCTTTTATAATCTCCCTTTAGTCTTACAAAAAAATATCGTCATTGCGAGTGAAACAAAGCAATCTCTTCCAATTAAAGTAGAAACCGACAAAGTCAAACGTGTCATGGCTCTTAAGATTTCTGATCTAAAAAATACTGACTCACCTCAATGGCTCAAAACATTCTTAAAATGTCACGGCGTTAATAGTATTAATTTACTCGTAGATTTAACTAACTATATTATGTTTCTCTACGGCATCCCTTGTCACGCTTTTGATACTAACAAATCGAGTGATAATTTAATTTGGGAAATGAATTCTAAATTTAAAGAATTCACTAGCCTCGATAAAACCAAATTAACCCTAGACAATCAAACTCTAATGATTAATAACCCTACTAAAGCTCTTAGTCTTAGTTTTTGGGGTGGAGAAGCTTGCGCTATTGATTTAAACACTACTGAAACTATTATTGAAATTGCTGTCTATGACCGCACTACCGTCCGTCAAAACAGTCGTAAATTAAAATCAGTAACCGAAGCCAGTATTCGTCTAGAAAAAGATTTAGACCCAGATACTATTCCGTTAGCGTTTAATCATTTAGTTAATTTAATTGTAGAAAACTGTGGTGGTCAGATTAACTCTCAGATATTTGATTATTACCCCCAAAAAACTAACTTACCTCAGATAGAATTTGATTCAAATAAACCATCTCTTATCTCCGGTATCAATATCCCTCAAGAATTTATTATCAATTGTCTTACTAAATTAGGTTGTTCTTTTTCTTCTGAGATCTCAGATCTAACATCTAGTATCTTAGTCACTCCTCCTTCAATAAGAAAAGATATTACGATTGAAGCTGATCTTATTGAAGAAGTCGTTCGTTTTTGGAATTATCAAAAAATTCCTACTGACCAACCATTATCTTCAAAAGAAGTTACTGATATTACTCCAAAAGAAATTTATCTTATTGATCAATTAAAAGATAAACTAGTGGAACTTGGTTATGACGAAGTTTTGACCTGGCCATTAGTTACTATTCCTGTTGATCCTAAAAATGTTATTACTACTCAAAACAGTATTAACTCGGAGGCCATTTATCTTCGTCAATCCCTCATTCCTTCATTAATCCAACAACTTGATCAATACACCCGTTTCAAATTACCATATCCTCAATTCTTTGAAATTGGTAAAATCTTTTTTCAAGAAGGGGATAAGTATATTGAAAAAAATGCTTTAGGAATCTATCATCACCACCCAGATACCCTTAAACAAGATCTTTTAAATAAATTATCAATAGATGAATCAAAAATAAATTTTGCCGCTAATTTTGTTGAAATTATTTTAGACGACCTTACAAAACCGGAAAAATATCTTCCTCAGCAAATTAAAAATAATGCTTATGAACTTACTTCTCAAGTAATCACTCTTGATGCCAATATTACTCTAAACACCCAAGCTGACCCAATTGATTTAATCAAAAAATATTCTCAAATCATTGGAAATCAGTTTCTTTGGTCAATCCTTATTACCGATATTTACCACGACTCAAAAAACAATCAATTTAGATACACTTTCAGGGTTTCCTACTTTAATACTGACGATAAAACAGCCAAAGAAATCCATCTCAAATCATTCGGTTTGAAATAGTTTTATAAACCTACGTCATTGTCAGCAATCTCATAGGCGATATAAAAATACGTCATTGCGAGGAGTCGAAGACGACGTGGCAATCTCGTTGGAATTAAGATAGCCTGATTGAATCATTTTTATATACTTTGAATTATTTTATACCGGTTTGTATAATTAGCAGTCAACAAAAACGAGTGATAATAACATACTTAAAACAAATTTTACCTATCCTTACGTCATTTTATGGTGTAGTTATGGCCGTTGGTACCAAAGTTACTGTTGGAACAATAGTCGAAGTCATTGTTGGAGTAGGTGACAAGGTTCCATTCCACGGAATATTAACTCCAATTCTAGCTTCTCTTTCCTGACTGTTACCATCTCTATCGGTTGCTTTAACTTTGATAGTATGTGGCCCATTCTCTAACGTTAAATTCATTTCAAATGGCCTTTCCGACCAAGTCTTTTTTTCTACATTATCCACCCACAACTTAACTTCAGTAATCTTTACCAAAGAATTAGTTGTTATCTTGACTTCAAAAGTATTTCCTACTGTTGATTCATGTGCTGGGCTATCAATTCCAACATTAACCCTTCCACCTGTCCGACAATAACCAGTTGGCACATTGTACTTATCTTTATCAGACTGTTGCCCAATCCAAGTGTCAATTCCTTCTTGCCATCTATTCTTACCATCTTTTGAAACTAAATCATCTTCTTTAAAAGACAAAAATTCTTTCTCATTATAATTACTACTAGCAATATCGTCTGGAGTAGCCAAACCAAACTGATCTTTACAGACTTTTAGTTTCATGTGGATTGGGTCAGAAACTGTTGGTTGAGTTCCATCAATAAAGTAATCTGTTCTACTTGGGAAACCATCATGAGATGGATAACCAGAGATTTTATCTACTTCTAAAGAAACAATCTTATCTGGAACCGGAAAATCTATTTTTGGTATTTTTGCTAGCTCATAGTTCATTATCCTTTTCCAAATTGGAGCTGCTCCTGAAACACCAGAAACCAATCTCCCCATTTCCGTATTGTCGTTGTTTCCTACCCACACTGCTGTTAATAAATTTGGTGTCCATCCAATAGTCCAATTATCTTTTTTGTTATTAGTAGTACCAGTTTTTGCCGCCACTTGACGGTTGGGGATTATCAAAGAATTAACTGCTCCAAAAGTTAATTCCCGAGCTGAATTATCTGACAAAATATTTGAAATAATAAACGCTTCCTGTGGTGTCATTACTTTTTTACCTTCAACCGGTTTATATTCTTCCAAAACCCTACCATCTTTATCTTCTACTTTCAAAATCCCTATTGCTTCAATCTTTTGGCCACCATTAGCGAAAGCTGCATAGGCCGACGCCAAATCAATCATTTTTACCTCAGCTCCGCCCAAAGTTACTGCCAAACCAAATTTTGATAAATTTTCTTTGGTTGGTTCCAAATTTGACAAACCCATATCGTAAGCCAAAGCCAACATATTTTCTACACCAACATAAGCTAATGTTTTTACTGCTGTTGTGTTGATCGAATTACCCAATGCATTTCTCAAACTCATTGGTCCATTAAACTTTCCATTATAGTTTTGAGGGGTATAGTCTTTCTGTCCTCCAGTCCCCGGAAAAGTCACTGGGGTATCCATAATCATCGTTGATGCTGTCCAACCCTTTTTAATTGCTGCCAAATAAGTAATTGGTTTAATTGATGAACCAGGTTGCCTTAACGCTTGAGTCACCACATTAAAATTTCCATCAGTTTTTTCCGAAAAATAATCCCTCGAACCAACCATTGCCAAAATTTGGCCAGTTGACGGATCCAAAACAATTGCAGCCCCATTACTTATTCCCAAAGATTCAGTTTTATCTATCTCTTCAGCAACAATCTTTTGAGCTTCATTCTGCAACTCCAAATCTAAAGTTGTGGTAATTTTTAAACCGCCACCTTCTACTACTTCTTCGCCATATTTTTCTGACAACAAATCTTTTATCCAAAAAACAAAATGGGGTGCTTTTGTAGTCGAATTTTTATCGCTAAATTGATAATTTTTAACCTGCTCCATAGTTTCGTCTGCCAAAACCTGACTAATATATCCATCTTCTACCATTCTTGCCAATACATGTTGAGTCCTGGCTATATAAGCTGTTGGTGTTTTTGAATAAGGGGAATAGACACTCGGTAATTGGGGTAAACCAGCTAAAATTGCACATTCAGCCAGATTAAGTTCTTTTACTGGCTTATTAAAATATTGTTCTGCTGCCGGACCAACACCCCACGACGCCCCACCATAAGGAACTTCATTTAAATACATTCCTAAAATTTCATCCTTACTATATTTACCATCAATTTGAATTGATAAAATCAGCTCTTTAATTTTTCTGGTAACTGTCCTATCTGTTGTTAATAAAACTGTTCTAGTTAATTGTTGAGTTAAAGTCGAACCTCCAGTCAACTTTCCAAAATAAAAAAAGTTTTTAATCATTCTTAGTGGTGTCAATGGATCAAACCCTTTATGTTTATAAAAATCCTTATCTTCAACTGCGATTGTTGCTTTCTTTAGATAATCGGGGATATCATTAAAATTAATTGGATCACGTTTACCATCGTCATAAATATCGTACAAAACTTGACCATTCCGGTCATAAACTTTACTAGAATAGCCATCACGCCTCACAACCTTAGTTGGAGATGGCAAATCTTTTGAATACCAAACAAACAAACTCAACACCGCAACCACACCAATTCCAATTAAAACCAGTACAACTCTAAAAAAGTTGAGCCAAAATCTTCTACTCTTAAACATTTCTTTCCAATTTACTTTAGGTTTTATTTTTTTTGTAAATTGGGATATTTTTCTTTTCCATTCTCGTGAAATCATCTATCGGTTTATTAAAACTAATAAAAACGGCACCATTCCCGATAGTAATAACACGATCAGAGACACTACTAAAACTATTTTTGTCATAGTTTTCTTCTTAATTCTCATGAATTAATGATAGCATAAATCATTTTATTCATCACCCAAATTAAACCCGAAAACTAAAAAAAATTTGGTATTATATTTTCTATGGATAGTCTTACTCAAATTCCTGGAGTTGGCCCTAAAACCCTCTTGAAACTTCAAAAACTTAACATTATTAAACCACTAGACCTTCTTTACCATTTTCCTTACAGATACATTGATTTTTCGCATACTACCAACATAATCGAAGCCAAAGAAAATGAGAATATTACTATCACTGGCCAATTAATCAGCTTCCAAAACATTTTTACTCGTTCCCACAAAAATCTTCAAAAGGCTGTTGTTACTGACAAAACCGGCCAAATAAATTTACTTTGGTTCAATCAACCCTATCTTTCCAAAAACTTCAAAATAGGTGATACTTACAGTTTTGCCGGTTCCATCTCTATCTTTCAAAACAAGAAAACCATGATTGCTCCAGTTTCTGGTCAATATCACACTGGTAAAATTATTGCCATTTATCCAGAAACTAGTGGATTAACCTCAAATTGGTTTCGTAAAAACATCCAAACATTTTTACCTCAATTATTATCTAATATTACAGAAACTCTACCTAAAAATATTTTAGATAAATATCAGTTACTTAATCTACAAGAATCACTTGAACAAATTCATTCTCCCAAAAATTCAAAGATTTTAGAACAATCTCGACATCGTCTCGCTGTCGAAGAAATTTTATCACTCCAAATTAAGTCTTTCCTCTCCCAAAAAGAGTGGCTTACTAAAAAACCCAAAATCAATTTACAAACCAACAATACGATTGATCAAAAAATCGAGAAACTCATTAAGAGCCTACCTTTTAAGTTGACAGATTCCCAAATAAAAGTTTGGCAAGAAGTCAAATTTGACATTACTAATTCCGATAAAGTTACCAACCGTCTTATCCAAGGAGATGTCGGTTCTGGTAAGACTATGGTGGCTCTTTTGGCTTGTTACTTAACTCACCTCAATCAGTCACTTTCTTTATTAATTGCCCCCACAGAGATTCTCGCCCAACAACATTTTATTACTTTCCAAAAATTTCTAAAGTCAAAAAAAATCCCTATTTTTCTATTAACTGGCTCTCAAAAAATTGATTTCAAAAAAGTGCCCAAAAACTCAATTATCATTGCTACTCATGCAGCCATTTATCAAAAAGATAATTTATCCTCCCAAGTCGCCCTCCTTATAATCGATGAACAGCACAAGTTTGGGGTTAAACAACGATCCTTCTTGGGCGACTCTATTTCTATGCCTCATTGCTTGACTATGACCGCTACCCCCATTCCTCGAACCATTAGTTTAACCGTCTTGGGTAATTTAGATATCTCCACTATCGATACGCTTCCCAACAATCGTTTGCCTATCAAAACTTTTTTGGTTCCTCCGCCAAAAATTCCTCAATGTTATCAATGGATTCAAGATCAAATTATCAATACCAAATGTCAAGCATTTATTGTTTGTCCATTTATTGATATTTCCGAAACCATGCAAAGTGTCAAATCTGCCAAAGTTGAATTCGAAAAATTATCTTCGCTGTTCCCAAAACTTAAATTATCCCTACTTCATGGGAAAATTAAACAAACATATCGAGAAAAAATAATTTCTGATTTTCAAAAAAATAAAACAAATATTTTAGTCACCACTCCTATCATTGAGGTTGGTGTTGATATCCCTAATGCTTCAATTATGATTATTCAATCAGCCGAGCGCTTTGGTCTTTCCCAACTTCATCAACTCCGAGGGCGAGTTGGTAGGGGACATCTTCAGAGTTACTGCTACCTCTTTACCGAATCAGAAACCGACAAAGTTAAAAGCCGACTTCAGTTTATGGAACATCACACCAACGGCCTGAAAATAGCCGAATTTGATCTTCAAAATCGTGGTCCAGGAGAAGTTTTTTCAATTATCCAACATGGTTTCCCTTCTCTCAAGATCGCTAATTTTTCCGACCTAGAATTAATTAGTCTTAGCCAAAAAATACTTAATGACTTAATTAAAGACAAAAAAAATAAATTAGAATCGATTTTATCGAGTCACACTATCGAGAAAAACTTTATTAATAATTAATTTCAGTCCTTCCCACTTTTTTCCTTTTTCTGATACAATACTCCCATGACAGCAGTACCTAAACATTGGCCTTCTAGCCGCCGACAAGGTCGTCGACGCGCTGCAGATAAAGGACCAACTCTAATCAAACCAATAATTTGTAAAAATTGCGGCCAACCAAAAATGGCCGGTTTTCAGTGTCCCAACTGTAAACAGTGAAAAATAAATTCGATCCACGCCATTTAAAAAGAATTGCTAACATCCAAGCCCTTTTTGCTTGGAGCTGTGGCAATAACGCTCCTACTACCGAAGACACGCCTGAAATTATCAAAGTGATTCCCCAAATTGATCAAGTAATTAGTAAAAACGCTCCTAAATGGCCCATCGACAAAATCAATCGAGTCGACTTAAATATTCTTCGCTATGCCTTTTGGGAACTTTTTTATTTTAAAAAGAATCCAGAAAAAGTCGTCATCGATGAAGTTATTGAAATCGCCAAAGAATACGGCACCGACTCTAGTTCTAGTTTTATTAATGGAGTTATTGGCAGTGCTCTAAAAGAAAATGAATCCACTACTTGATGAACTACAACAAATAATTGAATATAAATTCAAAGAAGTTTCTAAACTTGACCAAGCCTTAGTCCACCGTTCATCTCTCAACGAACATCACCAATTCAGTGAATCTAACGAAAGATACGAATTTTTAGGTGACGCTGTTCTTGAACTTTGGATTTCTGACCGATTGTTCAACCGTTTCCAAAAATTTGATGAGGGTAAATTAACAAATCTCCGAGCTTTAGTTGTTTGTACCCAAAATTTAGCCAAAGTTGCCTCAAATTTTAATTTAGGCAAATTTATTTATCTTTCCCACGGCGAAGAAAACCACAGTGGTAGATTAAACCAATCAATTCTTGCTGATACTTTTGAAGCTATATTAGGGTCAATTTACCTTGACGGAGGACTAGACCACGCTTTTAAATTTCTTGATTTGTTTCTAGATGGAAGCATCGAAAACCTTTCTTCCAAGGAAGTCTACAAAGATCCAAAAAGTATTTTTCAAGAAATTGCCCAAGCGAAAAAAGGTGTTACTCCAAAATATCAAACATTGTCAGAATCCGGACCAGACCACCAAAAAACGTTTGAAGTAGGAGTTTATCTAAATGACGAACTTATTGCCAAGGGAACTGGTAACTCCAAACAAAGAGCAGAAGAGGCTGCTTCAATCAATGCTACCAAATTAATTAATGATTAAAATTTATCTTTTTAACTTTATACTTTCTACTTTTTAACTTATAAGGTATAATCTCTACATTATGATCAAAATTAAACTTTTACCCCGCGGTAAAAAACACCAAATTACTT